>CAJJMF010000080.1 GCA_905192805.1 uncultured Sutterella sp.
CACCAATCGCGCTATCCAAGAAGTCCCGCGCCGTTTGGTCAAAACTCTCTGTATCGAGTGTTTCGTCCGTAATGATCCCATTTTGCTTTTCGGGATCTTCTTCGTTGGCCGCAAAGCTAAAAATCGTAGCGACGCGAAGTCGCGGATTGGGGCCCAACTGACGTTTAAATTCGTTGTAATACGCCATCGCCGCAGGCACGGAGGCCGTGGCCATGATGGAATTAAACCCAATGACCTTTTTCCCCTTTACGGTAAAGACTTCGTTGCGCTTCGTTTTCTGGTCGTAGTGTTCCAGAATGTAGTTCACCACCTTTTCGACACGCTTAGGCGAGAGCAAGATGGCTTCACTGTCGATGGCTTGAACTTTTTTGTCTTCAATATCGTCGCGGCGTTTGATGGTTTCAATGTAGTCAATACGGAAGGGGAGCACGTTGCCGTCATTAATTGCATTAGTGATCGTATAGGAGTGCAACTTGCGCCCAAAGGCTTGCTCCGTCGTGCGCAAGAGTGGATTCCCATTCATTTGCGCATTCGCAGCAAAAATCGGCGTCCCTGTAAACCCAAACAAGTAGTAGGCCTTAAAGCACTTAGTGATCATCTGATGCATGTCACCAAACTGCGAACGATGGCATTCGTCAAAGATCATGACGATGTGCTGTTTAAAGGCGGGATGATTCGGGTTTTTCTTCACAAATGTGGAGAGTTTTTGGAATTGACTGAAAAACGAAGCGTCATCGTTCAAGGAAATTTCCACGTCGCTATAGATGGCCGTTACTATTCAGCGCCATACACACTTAGTCATCAACAACTGGAAGCGTTCATTACCGATGATGCACTAACGCTTTGTAAAGGAGAGGAAATCATTTGCCGGCATCAGATTCCCGCAGTTGCCAAAAACAAGTATTCCACTAACGCAGATCACATGCCGAAAACAGATTCCGAAATTCCAGTAGATGAGACATCGGGAACGAGCCTGAGAAGGTGGGCACGCAGCATTGGTCCGAACACTTTCGCGGCGATAAATAAGATTCTGAATTCCGCAGAATTCGAGCCTCAGGCCTTCAAAACATGCGAAGCCCTTCTGCATCTTTCTGTGGGAGGAATATTTCGGCGACGAGGCTTGGAACATGCTTTTACTCAGGTAAAAGCTCATCCGAAGTGGCTTAATGATTATCAAACGATAGTGTCTTTGATGGAACAATATTTGCAAAATCATTCCATCAAATCACAATGACATGCTAATATCGTGTAACAGTTACATTCGTTTAATGACACAGCTATGTTGACAAACAAACAAGAGTCACTACTGAATTTCATCAAACGGGAACAACAAAAGGCTGGAACGAAGCAACTCAAAGGGAAAGAAGGCCCGATGGAATTCACGGTTTCAGCTTCAATGCTGTTCAAGGCTTTACAGGAAGCTCATTTTGAAACCTCGACAACCGAAGCAATCGGAGTTCTGCACGAATTGATTGCTCTCAAAATTGGCATTCGTCTGATGAAGAGTGTGATGTGCAAGGGGCTCGAAGGTGTTCAGGAAACAGGTTTCATACTGAGGTATTCCCCTCCTGTCAAGGAAAGAATGAAAGCCTGGCGTGAAGAGCAAAAACAACGTGGTCGAACAGGCCGTACCTTTTACCTAACAGACGAGGAATATGAACAGGTTCAACAATATATACATCGACTGCGCGAGAATTAGCGGAAATATTCGTAACCGTTACCTTTCGGATTCTCCATCCTCATCCTTATGGATATTGATATGAACACATCCTCTGCCGACCAACTCAGGGCAGTATCTGATGAGAACGCTTTCTTCAATAATCCCATCCTCAATTCCCCGTACGAATTGCCTACGAAGCATTGGGAACTTATTGATGGTCAGCCGACGCAAAAAATCCTTTTGATGCGCAGGCCGGCAGACTTCGTGACCCCTATTCCCAAAGTACGTTCCAAGATTAAGGAAAACGTCGTTGAGCAAGGCTCATTGGATTTCGATGATACGGACAAGCTCGGATCGGATGATCAGGAGTACACGAAGGATCTGATCAATGAGATCCGGCACTACGTTGCAGAATGGCGGCTCAAGCCGAAGACTCAGTGGCGCGTAACTCCCGAAACTGCGCGGCTTCTTGACTACTGGCGCAACCATAAGTTCGAAGGAATTCGCCCCTTCTTCTGTCAGGTTGAGGCTGTCGAGGTTGCCATTTGGCTCACCGAGGTTGCCCCCCATATCCCGGAAGGGAAAAAATTCATCGAGCATCTTGCACGCATCAATGAAGAATTCAATGATGGGGTACCTCGGCTTGCGCTTAAGCTGGCTACGGGGGCAGGCAAAACAACCGTGATGGCTATGCTGATTGCCTGGCAGACCATCAACGCCGTTAAATCTCCCAAACGTCAGAAGTTCACAAAGGGCTTTCTCATCGTAGCTCCGGGCATCACGATCCGTGACCGTCTTCGTGTTCTTCAGCCCAACGATCCGGACTCGTATTACGCGAATCGTGAACTCGTCCCGATTGATCTTTTGCCGCAGCTTCAGGAAGCGCGAGTGGTCATTACCAACTACCACGCATTCATGCTGCGAGAGAAGATTCAGCTCTCGGCAGGCACGAGGGCCGCGCTAGAAGGAAGAAACGGCGAAGAACTGTGCACGACTGAGTCGAACGGGGAAATGCTCCAGCGTGTGATTCCGAGTTTGATGGGACTCGAAAGAATCATGGTCATCAATGACGAAGCCCATCATTGTTACCGCGAAAAGAAGACTGAACCTTCGGAAGACTATCTCAAGGGACTGACCGGTTCAGACAAGACAGATGCCAAAAAGGATGCGGCCGAAAATCTGGAAGCTGCGCGTGTTTGGATGACGGGTCTACAGGCAATAAGAGAGCATTGGCAATCCAAGAACGGCACTATGCTCCGGGTGTTTGACTTGTCAGCGACCCCCTTCTTTATTGCCGGTTCCGGCTACGCTCAGGGATCGATGTTCCCCTGGACTATGAGCGACTTTTCCTTGATGGATGCCATTGAATGCGGCATCGTCAAGTTGCCGCGGGTCCCGGTCGATGATAGCAGTCCGAAAGCTAACGAAGAGGCGATATCCTATCGCAATCTTTGGGAGCATATCCGCAAAGACATGCCGAAGAAGGCTAGAGGCGCTCAAGTTCTCGATCCCAGAAAACTGCCGGCATTGCTGTGCTCTGCGCTGGATGCCCTCTATTCTCATTACAGGAAGGTCTTCGATCAGTGGTTGGAGGCAGGCATCAAAGTGCCGCCGTGCTTTATCGTGGTCTGCAACAACACTCAGACCTCGAAACTCGTCTATGACTACATCTGCGGCGGAGACGGAAAGTATGGTCACGGTAAGTTCCCGCTGTTTAGGAACTTTGATGACAACGGTGATCCTTTGTCGCGTCCTAGAACGATCTTGATTGACTCTGCACAGTTGGAAAGCGGAGCAGCACTAGACGATAACTTCAAGAAAGTCGCCTCTCATGAAATAGAGATCTTCAAACGCGAGACTTTGCAGAGAGGCGGTGCTCTGGCTAATCAGCTTCGCAAGGGGAAGGAACTGGACGATGCCTCTATCCTGCGTGAGGTGATGAATACAGTCGGCAAGAAGGATCGCCTTGGTGAATCCGTGCGCTGTGTAGTGTCGGTATCAATGCTGGCTGAAGGTTGGGACGCCAATACCGTCACCCATGTTATGGGACTGCGTGCATTTGGAACCCAGCTTCTTTGCGAACAGGTTGTTGGACGAGCATTGAGGCGCCAGTCCTACAACGTGAATGAAGAAGGAAAGTTTGCTGTCGAATACGCCGACGTGCTCGGCATTCCGTTTGATTTCACTGCAAAGCCTGTTGTTGTACCCCCGAGGCCTCCGGTTGATGTCATTTCTGTCCACGCTATCAAGCCCGAGAGAGATGTTTCTGAAATTACCTTCCCGCGTGTCACCGGATATCGCAAGGAACTGAAGAGAGACATTATCTCTGCGTCGTTTACTGAGGACTCCAGCTACACGCTGAAGATGGAAGAAGTCGGTCCGAATATCACCAAGATGTCTGGTATCGTCGGTCTGGAAGAAGAGCTATCTCCGAAAGAGCTTCTGGAAAACATGCGCGACAATACGATTGCCATGCATCTGACGAGCTTCCTTCTGACGCATATCACCGAAGCCGGCGAAGCTCCCCCGCTTCATCTATTTGGTCAGCTCAATGCGATCGTCAAGGAATGGCTTGCCAAGCATTTGTATTGCCAGTTGGGCACTTACAAAGCTCAGGTGCTTTACCGTGTTATTGCCGAACAAGTCTGCGATCGAATCAAGCGGGCTATCTACCGTTCTGTCGAGCAGTCCGAATCTCCTCTCAAGGCCATCGTTGATCCCTACAATCCTGTCGGATCTACGCGCTCTGTGAACTTCACAACTTCAAAGAAACTGCGCTATGAGACTTCGGAAAAGTGCCATGTTAACTGGGCAATCCTAGACAGTGACTGGGAAGGCTCCCTTTGCAAGGTACTAGAGCAGCATCCGATGGTAAGGGCTTATGTTAAGAATCAGGGATTGGGCTTCACGATTCCGTACCGATACAAGGGTGAAGTTCGCATCTATATCCCGGACTTCATTGTTCGAGTTAATGACGGACACGGTGAAGATGACCTTCTCAATCTTGTCGTCGAGGTCAAGGGGTTCAGAGGGGAAGACGTGAAGGACAAATCCGATACGATGAAAACCTATTGGATTCCCGGAGTTAATGCCCTCAAAGAATACGGTCGCTGGGCGTTTATAGAGTTACGAAGCGAAGCGACCATGCAGGAAGATTTTGAGAACGCGATCTCCCGGAATCTTTTAGACCAGATTAATACTTTTGCGGCTAAGTAATCATGCAGAAACAAGTTGAATCCTATTCGCACTCCGAATCGAAGCGAAAGAACATCCCGACCGAACAATTGCAGAGCTTTGTTTCTGATGAAACGCAACAGCCCGTTTCGGTGGAATACCAGAGAAGAAATCCTGATCTTGATCCGCAGCTGATCTGGAAGGGTAAGTATGATGGCGGCGATGTCCTGAGCATAGGAGCCAAACCCCTTTATATTCAGGAAAAAATCCACCCCAAAGCAATCATCGAAAACCTCCGAAAAACAAGCATGGAGGTTACTGATGCTCCCTCGCTCTTCGAGGAAACGTTTGGCATGCCTCCGGAAGTTGATCGAATGGATTTTTACAAGCACGATCAGAACTGGACTAATCGCATGATCCTCGGCGACTCTTTGCAGGTTATGGCGAGTCTCGCTAACAGAGAAGGATTAAGAGGAAAAATACAGGCCATTTATATTGACCCGCCCTATGGAATTAAATTTAATTCAAATTTCCAGTGGTCTACAACGACTCGGGACGTGAAAGATGGCAAGGCTGAAAGCATGACCCGAGAGCCGGAGATGGTTAAGGCCTTCCGCGATACATGGAGACATGGAATCCATTCTTATTTGAGTTATTTAAGGGATCGTCTAATTATTGCCAAAGATCTATTGAAAGATTCTGGCACAATTTTTGTTCAAATCAGTGACGAGAACTGTGCACGGATAAGAATTCTTATGGACGAAGTGTTTGGTGAAGATAATTTCATTTCTCAGATTGTCTACGCCACAACAACAGGTTTCGCCAGTAAATTCCTTTCAAGAGAAGGGGATAATATCCTGTGGTATGCGAAGGACATTAATCAAGCAAAATTCAACCATCTCTTCAAGAAGCGTGACATCCTAAAAGAAGACGAGCAATACAAATTCGTGATGGAACCCGATCTGACGGTTAGATATCTTAACGATGAAGAGAAAAATGATTCGAGCATCCTCAACAAAGGGATAAGAGTTTTTGGGAAATATGATACGACGTCACAAGGTGCTGCTTCTAATCCTGAGCCCTTTTCTTATCAAGGGAAAATATATTATCCCTCAAAAGGTCGTCATTGGACTTCTGGGGTACAAGGCCTTGCTCGTTTAGCTAAATCTAATCGCCTGAGTACAACTCAAAATAGCCTTCGTCTTCTTCGCTTTGCCACGGATAATCCATTACAAAGGATTACTTCTCGTTGGGATGATACTGGTATTGGCAGTTTTACCGATGAAAAAATTTACGTAGTACAGACAGGTAACAAGGTTATTACTCGTTGTCTCCTTATGGCTACGGACCCCGGTGACTTGGTTCTTGATCCTACATGCGGATCTGGTACAACCGCTTATGTTGCGGAGCAATGGGGACGCAGATGGATCACTATTGACACGTCGAGAGTCGCATTGGCACTGGCTCGCACTAGATTGATGTCAGCAACATTCCCGTACTACATTCTCAAAGACTCTCGATCTGGGCAACTTTGTGAGGCAAAAAATTACAACGAGCCTCTCAAGGTTAGTAACACCGGGAACAATATTCGCCATGGCTTCGTATATGAACGTGTTCCGAAAATTTCGGTGAAGAATAGCATTACCGATAATGGAGAGATTGACATTATCTATGACAGCTATGCAAGTGAGCGAAAGGCTGTTTTGGACAAAATCAATTCCATTAGTGATGTTCAGTATCAAGAATGGGAAGTTCCCCGTCCTAGTGAGGACTTTAGCCCGGCGCTGAATTCTCTCATTGAAGAATGGTGGCAAATTGCCATTGCGTGTCATCGAGAAATCGAAAAATCGATTGCCAGTCATTCGGAATTCGAGTATCTCTTGGATAAGCCCTACTTCGATAAAGATGTTGTGCGGGTGACGGGGCCTTTCACTGTTGAAAGCTTGTCGCCACACCGTATTCTCAGTATTGGCGCTGATGGCAAAGCCATTGATCCATTGAGCTCTGAGCAAAACGGTGATGCAAAAGACTTCGCATCGATGATCATCGGAAATCTCAGAACAAACGGTATTCAGCAAAGCGATAAGAGTGGTAAGTTGGACTTCACTAGTGTTGAAGAGTTCCCGGGAGACTATCTCTGCGCAGAAGGCCGATACATGGAAGGAGATCAGGAACGTCGCGCCGGAATTCTGATCGGTCCGGAGTTCGGAACCTTGACGAAAGCGGACATCACCGCAGCAGCCCGTGAAGCCGTTGATTGCGGATTTACTCTGTTGGTTGCCTGCGCATTCCACTTCGATGCACAGTCCAGCGATGTAACTAAGCTCGGCCGCTTGCCTGTTATGAAGGTCATGATGAATACTGACCTCATGATGGGCGACGCATTGAAGGGCAAGGGCAATCTTTTCGTGGCGTTCGGAGAGCCGGATATCGTTTTGGAAACCACTGAAGATGATCAGTTGCGGGTACGTGTTCGTGGTGTGGATATCTTCTTCCCCAATACAGGTGAAGTCAGATCTGACAACGAAGACGGCATCGCTTGCTGGTTCGTAGATACTGATTACGATCAAGAGAGCTTCTTTGTCCGTCAGGCGTACTTCCTCGGTGCCAAGAACCCGTACGAAGCACTAAAGAAGACGCTTAAGGCTGATATCGACGAGGATACCTGGGAAACGTTGCACAGCAATGTATCCAGAACATTCCCGAAACCAAAGAGCGGGTACGTGGCTGTAAAGGTTATCAACCACCTTGGAGACGAAGCTATGAAGGTCTTGAAGATCTAATCACCTTTTGTTGAAACAGAAGGATACTGATAAGAATCTGTCTTTCCTCTAGAGGAAAGAAGAGTGCATCAGCCCCCGGTCAAATGCCGGGGGTTTTTATTTGATTCTCTGGTGAGCAACACTTTGAGCGGGCTCCTGTTGCCTTTGGAGTAATCGTACTTGATCTTCCAAAGCGCTGATTTTTTCTCGGCATACAACGAGCTCAGCATCCCTCCCGACCATCTTCTGAATGATCTCATCCTTTTCCATTAACTGTATCTTGAGTTTCGCAATTTCTTCGGATGCGGTTGTTTCTTTGAAGTCTTGAATTAAGCTATCTATATACAGTTTCAATACCGGATTATTGTAGAGTGTTTGCCGGGCAATTCCTGTTCGTTTAGAAATAGTCAGAGCAGTGATTTTTGAACGACGCAACTGTTCTAAGGCTGCCGAACGTTGTTCATTGATTTCGTCGGCGACATCCTGAATCTTGGACAAATATGCTTCAATTCTGGGATTCTCAATAGATTGCACACCGAGCTTCTTCAGTCTCTCATTTATCAATTGGGAATCAGCCATGATGTAAGTTGATATTGACATTCGTGTTTGCGTTCCTCTCTCATACCTTTCTGTGGATAGGATTGCTTGGGATCCTGTTCAAACTTTTTGTGCACCTAAAGTTCCTAGTGCAACTCCCGTATACGCTCAGTGAGGAGGAACAGCACACGTATGAGGCGTGGCGAACGAGTTGGTTAAAGCTGAAGGCGAGCAATAAGCTCTGGCTCGTGGTAGCTCCGACCGAGACTGAGGGGGGCATGGCGTCGCTCGGACGGTACCCCCTTGATGTGCTAGACAAAGCACCGTTTTTCCTGAAAACGGACGTGCCCGTTTTTGGCCTTAAGTCCGGTAATGATAGCCTCTACTTTCTGCCTGATCAATTGGTCATTCTGTCACGAGGTGGATGGGGAGCGGTTGGCATAGTGCCCTATCGTGATTTGACATTGGTCTGTGACATCAAACCGTTTGTTGAGGGCGAGAGTGTGCCCAAGGATGCTCAGGTGGTTGCTCAACAGTGGCTGTGGGCGACAAAGGACGGGAGTCCTGACCGCCGCTATAAACACAACCGCCAGATTCCGGTTTGCGAGTATGGGGAAATCACGATTGAAGCAGGGGAAGCGCCACTGATGCGTGTAGTGTGCTCTCTGGCCGATACGGTGAACGATATCGAAACAGCCGCCGACACAGTGATGGAGCGGGCGCGATTGACGGCAACTTCCGAAGTGAAAGCGCTCGAAGAGCCTCTGAGTCACTAACGTCACGTCTCACTAAAGCAAAGCCCACCAGCCTGTGATCAATGACGGGTGGGCGTTTTGTCAAATGCTCCCAACACAGTGGATGGGCTTTATGACGATCATGGGATTCAAGTCGTGTTAGCGCTTAACGACGGTGACGTCGCGGGCCATGAGAATGGCGTGGCTCGGGAACGATAATCACTTGAGGTCCCATCCCAAACGGACGTGGGCGAACAGGTCGCCACCCATAGGGTTCGGCACGGTAGCGTCGATACCCATAGGGCCGGTAACCTATCGGACCATCATAAAACCCCCAAAAGGGAAGAGCATTGGGGTGTTCACGTAGTTTTCCAGACGCTTACGTTCCGCGCGTTCGGCATTGGCGCGTTCTTGGGCGCGTTTCAGGGCCCAGCGCAAATCCTCTTCTTCATTGGGGGCGTCTTTGGGGCGCTTCAGATTCACGGTGCCTCCATAGCGCAAATCACATAGGGGCATGGGAGAGTCGGTAGACGCCGAGGCACCGCTTTGCCATGTGGCTTTAAAGCCTGGGAGTTGTGCACAACGCATCGGATCCGTTGGATCAATGGTGGCTTCGAGTCGACGTTTGTCATATTCCACATCGACGGGTGCATAGCCATACGTGGTCTGGCCGTCAGGCGTCGTGATGAGCGCCCCCTCAGGATCAGAGGTTACCGTCACGTAAGTTGTACAGCCTGTCAAGGCTAAGGTAGCTAGAAGCGCGCTAGCGATCGCAAAACGAGTGAATACCATCTCTGAAATACCTCAGGTTGGCAAGAAGAACAATGGGGTTCACCAAAACGAAAATTGTTGTCCCCTCGTACCGTCTAGTATAAGAGGTTTATTCAAAATTGGCGTTGAATGCAGGTCGCATTGCTTCAATCTGCTCACGCGATAAATCATATTGGATAGCGATTCTCTCCCAGTGCGCTTGAACGGTTTGTTGGATGGATTGGGCATACGTCACGGCGTCCGACTCAGAAATACCAAAGCGTTCGGCTGTGCGCACGGCAAGCCCAATGTGGAGGCGGTTGTCGTATTCATCAACGTTGAGCGAGAGCGCGTCGCCGTGAGGTACGGGATTCACGTCATATAGCGGTGAGAGGACCCACCCAGTGGGCTCAAGGATAAAGGCATGATTGCGTAAGTGATCATCGGTATTGCTCACCACCATGTTGAACACGATGCGTTTCCAGAGTTCGACAAGATCCGCTTGGGGGTGAGCTCCTTGGGCGCGAATAATGTCGACGAGATCGAGATAACTACTGACATCCTCCGTAGTGCCCAATAGTGTCATGGCTGAGGCACAGTGAACACGGCGTTGCCCAATACGATCAAAGCGTTTGACTAAGAAGGTGCTCCCCAACGAAGAAAAGCGTTCCAGTTTGGCCTCAGAAACCCGCAAACCACAACGCTGTGCGAGGTCATGCACGACCATTTCCCATGCACCCGTATCGTTTGTGTCGCGTTGTGAAGGAAATTTCGCTATCCACAATGCTTGGTGGCGATCGATCACCGTGGCTTTGGGCCGGGAGCCTCCTAAGGCCGCTCCCGCACGAACCAATTGGCACAGTTCAGCGTCCGACAGCTCGAAGGGGTTACGTTCAAAACGTAGGGAGAGCATTGCTAACACAGGAAGGGTTTCCCAGGAGGCCACTTCGGAGTCTCCCTTGTTCACGAGCAATGGGTCGTCGAGGCTTAATGCAACACGTAGTCCTCCTTGGCGTGTTGCATCGCCCACGCTGAGCAAGAAGTCACTCGGGTAGAGCTTGGAAGGTTTCCTTTCGTCTTTATCGGCAAGTCGGCGTTCCTGTTGCATCAGTAGTCTCTGTCCCCATTGATCGGGGGAAGCGTCGGCAAAAAGACCAAAAAGGCAGGAGCGCTTGGCGTGGAGTTTTCCGATTCGGGGTTTGAGTGCAGGGTCAAG
>CAJJMF010000081.1 GCA_905192805.1 uncultured Sutterella sp.
ACCAACTAGCGCACTAGAGGAAAGATTAACAATCCTCAAGTCAGTCAGTGTGAAACGCCTGTCAGCTATGCTAGGATAGTCTTAACACGCTGAGATGATCGAAAGGAGGATTTTCGTATGCGTATCTTAGTCCCCGTCGATGGCAGTGAAAACAGTCTTCATGCCGTTGAATTTATTACCAGTCGTACGACCCTGTTGGGGAGTAACCCAGAAATTGAAATGCTCAATGTGCAATTGCCCTTGCCTGCTCGCGCCAGTCGCTTAGTCGGTCAAGATGCCCTTGCACGCTACTATGAAGACGAAGCGGAAAAAATTTTTGAACCCGTTCGGAAGATGCTAGGGAGTGTTTCGTTCAAGGCCAACGAGTCTTTTGTGGTAGGTGAAGCTGCTGAATCCATCAGCCAAGAAGCCTCCAAAATCAATGCTGACCTCATTGTGATGGGCTCGCGTGGTCAAAGTGCCTTACGTGGACTTTTCTTTGGCTCGGTATCGAACGGAGTCTTAGCCAAATCCACCTGCCCAGTATTAATGCTTCGCGATAAACTTGCCCCTGAAAGCGACGCGTTGCGTGTCGGGATTGCTGTAGACGGCTCCAAGTATGGTCGTGCTGCCGTACGCTTTGCGCTAAAACACATTTCTCTCTTTGGTACGGGCGCCCAGTTCTACCTCATCAATGTGGTGAGCGACTATGCGGGGGCTGTCATGCCCGACATGTCGGGTATGGCCCTGCCTGCTCTTTCGGAAGAAGAAGTGTTGCAGTTGCAAAAGGACGAATTCAATGAAGCGATCGAACCGCTCCGTCCGTTGTTTGCCAAAGCGGCCATTCAGCCCAAAGAAGTTTGCTTAGTCGGTAACGCTGGCGATGAAATTTCGGCCTTTGCCAAACGTCGCAAACTCGACTTGGTCGTAATGGGTTCGCATGGTTACGGTCGATTCAAGTCTGCCATCATGGGCTCAACGGCTACGCGAATTGCGGCGACCAGCAACGTACCGCTACTCATTATTCGTACGGCCTAATCGCGTTAACCCACGCGGTTGACGTAAGAGACCCGTATTGGAGGCTTAGCCACGTTACGCGTGACTAAGCCTCTGCTGTCTTGGGTCAACAAAACTTGAGCCATTTCACCACCTTGTTTTTCCGCTATCGACTTGGAAAAAGCGCCTTTCCCAACAAAACAATTAAATTTGATTTGTATCTTGAGAGAATTTTTGCTATCTTTCTAGCCCATCACAGCAAAAACATCCCTAAAATACGGGATAACATCCCTAAAATAAGGTATCACGGTGCACCCGTAACACACACAGAGAGAACACGGACAACTGCCGTTCTCTGCGGATGAGTGCGCTCAACGATCTGGGTTCACGTAATGACCAAAACAACTAGTGCCAAAATGTCTGCGAAAGAAAACAAGTCTGCCGCTAATGGGTCCCACGCCCATAACGACTCTTTGTCGTCCACCCTCGAAACGCTGGCTACCCATCACGACAAAACGTCCGAGATGAAATCGGCCGTTCGTGTTTTTTTAGCAGCCGAAAACCTCATGGAGATTCGGCGTATTCGCGCACTGCTTACTGCGGACCCTGACATCGTGATTATTGGCTACGCCACCAGCGCCTCTGAGTTAGAAGTGGCCATTCACCTTCGCCCAGCAATCGATGTGTTGGTCACTGACGTGTCACTACACGATTGTGATGTCACGCCGCTTATCTATCAGGCCACGAAAAGCATGCCTGATCTGAACGTGCTGTGCTTAACCCTGTCCAAAGAAGAGGACGACGTATTTCGTGCCATCCAAAATGGGGCCACGGGCTACATCCTGCGCGATGCGGGAGAGGATTTAGCCGGCAGTATTCGCTTGATTCACATGGGAGGCTCACCCGTGTCGCCCACGGTGGCACGTTGCGTTCTGCGAACACTCTTTGTTCGCGCCCACGGGGATGAAACCCAGGGGAACACGGGAGCCGATCCCGAGTTGCTCTCGGCACGTGAGCAGGAAGTACTCAACTTATTAGCCAAGGGGATTTCCTTTAGCGAGATCGCCAAAGTGTTACAGATTTCGACGCATACCGTCACGGCACACATTAAAAAAATCTACAAGAAATTGCAGGTTCATTCACGTGGAGAAGCCGTCTACGAAGCCAAATGTCTTGGCTTACTGCGTGACTAACCAAAAAAAGCGCCGAGTTCTTCGCGAGTCGGCGCTTTTTTATCAGGGTTCTCGGACCCAATGACCTGACTTGCCGCCCGCTTTTTCAAGCAAGCGAATATCACTCATGACCATACCGCGGTCGACCGCCTTACACATGTCATAAATCGTCAACAACCCTACCTGTACGGACGTAAGCGCTTCCATTTCCACACCCGTCTTCCCATAGCACTCACAGGTTGCCTGACAACGAATGGAGTGCGTAGACTCATCCAATTCAAAATCCACTGCCACGCGCGTCAAGCCAATCGGGTGGCATAACGGGATCAAATCCGACGTCCGTTTACTGGCCATAATCGCTGCCACTCGAGCAATGCCAATCACGTCGCCTTTTTTGGCGCTACCAGACTGGACCAAGGCAAATGTAGCAGGTTGCATCGTGATACGTCCCTCAGCGGTTGCCACGCGGTGTGTTTCATCTTTGGCTCCGACATTTACCATGTGGGCTTGACCGTGTTCATTAAAATGTGTCAATTCACTCATTGTTGTAACCTTTGCAAAGAAGACCCTTGAATACACGTAGCGTGGTTCCACCACTTGGGTATGATACGTAAGAGACCATTTTCTCACAACCAGTGTATCCTATGAACTCTTTTTTCAAATCCACCGTTGCCTTGACGACGTCCTTGTGCTTAGCCGGAGGAGCGCTCGCCGCCCCCGTTGCTTCCGCGTTTCAGGCCGCTCCGAAAACGACGCAGCCCACGCCCTCTGTACTGGATTTAAATTTGCCTTCCTTAGGAACCACTGCGGATTCAAGTCTTTCGCCCAGTCAAGAGCGTGCCTTAGGCGCCAATCTGATGACGAAGGTTCGCACCGATCCAACCTATGTCTCCGATCCAGTGCTAAGCGAATACCTCAACAAACTCGGCTATAAGCTGGTGAGTAGTGCCAAAACGTACACCTACCAGTTTTTCTTTTTTGCCATTCGCGATGCCACGCTCAATGCCTTCGCCTTACCTGGAGGCTACATCGCGATTCATACAGGCACCATCATTGCCGCACGCAATGAAAGCGAACTCGCAGGGGTACTCGGTCACGAAATTGGTCACGTATCGCAGCGCCATATTGCTCGCATGATTGAAAGCCAACGCTCGAATTTACCCATTACGATTGGGTCGATTTTGCTCGCCATTTTGGCCGCCCGAGCGGGTGGAAACTCAGGGGGTCACGCGGCAGCAGCCATCGCCATGGGGTCTCAGGCTGCCATGATACAGTCCATGCTCAACTATTCACAGGATGCGGAACGTGAAGCCGATCGTATTGGCTTACAAACCTTGTACAACGCGGGATTTAACCCCGAGGGGATGCAAGGGTTCTTCGAACGCCTCCAGGCGAAAAACCGCCTCTACGAATCCGCTGCTCCCGCGTATTTGTCCACTCACCCGCTAACGCTCGATCGACTCTCCGATATGGAAGCCCGCACAAAACAGCTTCCCCACCAAGCCCATCAAGACAGTCTCGACTTTAGCTTAGTACAGGTACGAGCCCGGGTTATTCAGCAAAATACCCATGATGGCTGGCTTAAAGAAAAAGCGGAATTAGAGCGCCAACTCAAAGACGCCAAAGGGCAAAAAGCGTTGGTATTGCATTATGGTCTGTCGGTAGTCAATTCCTTCTTGAATTTACCCGAGGAAGCCTACCGCGAAGCCGAGCTCACCCGTGCCTTAGGTCCTAATCCCATTGTGGCCCAGAATTTAAGCCTTACCCGCTTCCAAGCAGCCAAGAGCGCCAGCGAAAAAGAAGCGGCCCTTGCCCAAGCCAAAGCGGATCTCTCGCGGTACCCGTTATCGTCCATGATGACGGAAAATTACGTGGACTTACTCTATCGACTGGACCGCCATGAAGCGTTGATTAAGTTTCTCGAAAACAATCTTCCTCAAGATTCGAGTAGCGATTTCCACGCTATGCTGGCACGCTCCTATGAAAAACTCGGCAAGCGTAGTGAACAATACCGTCACACTGGGGAAATGTACGCTCTCCTAGGCGATCCAGAAGCGGCCGAGTACCAATATGCGTTGGCTCAGAAGGCTGCAGATGCGGACTTTTACACCATGAGTGTGATTGACGCGCGCTTGCGTGAGTTGCGTGCTCAAGTGATCGAACTCAAAAAAGAAAAGAACCGCTAATCATAGCCTGACCGTTCCCCTTCCCTCCCCCTTTAGTAGCACTCAAGGTGCGCAAAGGCATTACAGGCTGTTTTTACAGAGCCGTTTAAGGTTAAAATAGGGGCACTTTGCGAGTTGCCTCGCACCTCCATGGCCAGCACTCTTTGGCCAACGCACCCTTTTTTCTCACGTAAGTTCGCGCCAATCTTGGGCGAACTTACTACTTTTGTTTTGAGACAATCATGGCTATTGAAGATTACCTGACCCTTGCTGAACCCACCGATCAACTGATTGAAACGGATGCCGTTGTAGTCGGGGCCGGTCCTGTTGGTTTATTTCAGGTCTTTGAGTTAGGCCTTTTAGAGATCAAGGCCCACGTGGTAGATTCGTTACGTAATGTGGGCGGCCAATGTATGGAGCTTTACCCCACGAAGCCCATTTACGATATTCCGGCGGTGCCAGTGTGTACCTCGTACGAACTCACCGAAAACCTACTCAAACAGATTCATCCCTTTAACCCCGTCTTTCACTTAAATCAAGAAGTGACCCGTGTGGAAAAACAAGAGGACGGTCGATTCTATGTGGAAACCAGTACGGGCACCCGTTTTATGACCAAAGTGGTCATCATTGCGGCCGGGGTGGGTTCCTTCCAGGCTCGTCCCTTGAAGGTCAAAGGCATTGAAAAATTCGAGGGAACTCAGTTGCACTACAAGTGCACGGATCCCTCCCTCTTTGAAGGCAAAAATGTGGTCATTTGCGGGGGCGGTGACTCCGCGCTCGACTGGACGCTCAACCTAGTGGGTAAAGCCGAAAGTGTGGTCTTAGTTCATCGGCGTGATGGCTTCCGTGCCGCTGCCGCGAGTGTTGCTAAGATGAAAGAGCTTTGTGAAAACTGGGAAATGCAGTTTGAAGTCGGTCAAGTGACGGGCTTTACCGAAGACGAGGGTAAGTTAACCGAAGTCGCCGTCGCGGGCGCCGATGGGGTCACTCGCCGCATTCCGCTCGATCATCTGCTTGTCTTCTTTGGCTTGCAGCCCAAGTTGGGCCCGATTGAAAATTGGGGGTTAACGCTTGAACGTAAGCAGATTGTTGTTGACACCGCGCGTTTTGAAACCAATATCCCGGGGATCTTTGCCGTGGGCGACATTAACACCTACCCCGGCAAAAAGAAGTTGATTCTTTCTGGGTTCCATGAATGCGCCTTGGCCGCCTTTGCCGCATGCGACTATGTGTTCCCAGAAAAGCGTGTACTCTTGCAGTACACAACCACCTCTCCCAAGCTTCACAAGGTCTTAGGGGTGCCGACACCTACCTTTGATGACTAATCCAACACGTGCATAGCGAAAAGGGCTCCCGCGGGAGCCCTTTCGCTTATCTAAGCCTCACCATTAGTCGTTCACGACTTTAATGCCTGGCATTTTCGCCGAATAGTCCTTACCTAAGCGTGCCACAGCGCCTGCGATTTGCATCGCCACACTGCGGTAAATCTTGGCTTCGGGACTTTCGGGATCCGCAGCGACGGTTGGCAAGCCATTATCCGCTTGCTCGCGAATCTTGCGCGAGAGCGGTAGTTCACCCAAAAGCGCTGTGCCATATTGTTCGCACATCTGCTTGGCGCCGCCTTCCCCGAAGATATGCTCCACTTCACCGCAGTGCGGGCAAATGAAGACCGACATATTCTCAACCACCCCCAGAATCGGCACATTGACCTTCTGGAACATACGCAACCCCTTCTTGGCATCAATCAACGCAATGTCTTGCGGTGTAGTGACGACAATAGCGCCCGTTAACGGGACCTGCTGAGAAAGGGTGAGCTGAATATCCCCGGTTCCCGGAGGCATATCGACAATCAAATAGTCCAAATCTTGCCAGTTCGTTTGTTGGATGAGCTGTTGCAGAGCCCCCGATGCCATCGGCCCACGCCAAATCATCGGTTCATCATCAGCCACCATGAAGCCAATCGAATTGATCTGTAACCCCAAGGCACTGATTGGTTCCATCGTCTTGCCGTCCGTACTGACCGGCTGGCCCCCTTCAGCCCCTAACATCTTGGGCTGACTCGGACCGTAAATATCGGCGTCAAGTACCCCAACATTAGCCCCTTCGTAGGCAAGGGCTAAGGCCAAGTTCGCGGACACCGTCGACTTCCCGACACCGCCCTTACCCGAACTGACGGCAATAATATTTTTCACGTTGGGTAGCACGCGCAACGTGCCTTGAACTTTATGTGCAATGATGTTTTGGGTCAAATTGACGTTGACACTCTTCGCGCCCGTCGCTTCTTTGACGGCAACACCGATCTTTTCTCCCACTTCATCGGCTACGGTTCGCGCAGGGTACCCTAACTCCAGGTTTACTGTCACATTACCGTCATCGTCCGTCTCGGCACTCTTGAACATTTTTCCAGACACGTAGTCCACACCGACTACAGGGTCAATCAATTGTTGTAGAGCTGCCTTAACAGCTTCGGTTGTAATTGCCATAACGTATCTCCAGCAAATTGGTCAACAGGAGGCGAGCTTTACTTGGGTCCAGCGCTCCCTGACGAGAATGATGTGTTGTAGGCAAGTTTAACCGAGGCAAACTCAATTTCAAAGTCCCCTAATGCTATTGCCTAACAAGCTCCTCCTTAAGTTATAGCAAATTGGTTATTTTTGAGACAGTCCCTATCACCCTTAGGTACAATATTAGGTTTACTAAGGCGCTCTCTGGGTTAATTGGCGCCGATCTCCATAAAGCCCAATTCTCTAATCACATCACAATACATTATGAGTCAGCGAAATCTTTTTGTTACTACCGCGTTGCCCTACGCTAATGGCCCTTTCCATATTGGCCATATCATGGAATATATTCAGGCGGACATTTGGGTTCGTCACGAACGTATGTCCGGCAATACGGTGCATTTTGTCTGTGCTGACGACGTGCATGGCGCTCCGATTATGATCGCCGCACAAAAACGTGGCATTTCTCCTCAAGAGTTCGTGGCGGAAATTGCAGCGGGTCGCCAACAATATCTCGATAGTTTCCATATCAGTTTTGACCATTGGCACAGCACGGATGCCCCCGAAAATCACGAAATTAGTCAAGAAATCTATCGTCGACTCAAAAATGTCGGTCTGATTTATACCAAAGAAATCGAGCAGTTCTACGACACCGTCAAAGGGATGTTCTTGGCTGACCGTTTCATTAAAGGAACCTGCCCGCGTTGTGGTGCTCAAAACCAATATGGGGACAACTGCGAAGTTTGTTCGGCCGTCTATTCCCCGATGGAAGTCATCAACCCGTATTCGATTCTCTCTGGGTCTCGCCCAGAAATCCGTAAGTCGACGCACTACTTCTTTAAACTCTCTGACCCGAAATGTGTGGAATTTTTGCGTGAATGGGCCTCGGGAGTCGGTAAAGATGGCCAACCACGCGTTCAGGCGGAAGTGCTCGCTAAGGACAACGAATGGTTAGGGACGGACGGCAACTTAAGCGACTGGGACATTTCCCGTGATGAACCCTATTTCGGCATTGCCATTCCGGATGCCCCTGGCAAGTATTTCTATGTGTGGTTGGATGCACCGGTCGGCTATCTTGCCTCCCTGAAATCCTACTGTGCAAAGAAGGGCTTAGATTTTGAAGCGATCTTAAAGGACGAAAAAACGGAACAGATTCACTTCATCGGCAAATACATCATCTACTTCCACACGCTCTTTTGGCCGGCCATGTTGCATTTCTCGGGCTCGCCCTTCCGTGTGCCAGACCATGTTAACGCCCACGGGTTTATGACCGTCAATGGCGAAAAGATGAGTAAGAGCCGCGGTACCGGGATTTCGCCCTTACAGTACCTTGAACTCGGCATGAATGCCGAATGGTTACGCTACTACTTAGCGGCCAAGATGAATGCGCGTGTCGAAGACGTAGACTTCACCAAGTCAGACTTTGCTCAGCGCGTGAATTCGGACTTGATTGGTAAATACGTCAACATCGCGAGCCGTGCCGCTGGCTTTATCGTTAAGCGCTTTGACGGTAAGGTCGATGAGTCCGTTATGCAGGATCCTTTATTGGTGAGTCTGCGTAATAAGGCCACTGAGGTGCAGTCGCTCTATGAAGCGCGTGAATTTGCTCGCGTGATGCGCTTAGTGATGGAACTCGCCGACCAAATCAATGAGTTCGTGGATCGTGAAAAGCCCTGGGAATTGGCCAAGGATCCCGCGCAAGCTGCTGCACTGCAACGTGTTTCCTCCATCGCATTGGAAGGCTTCCGTCTGCTCACCCTCTACTTGAAGCCCGTGTTACCGGCTACGGCTGAACGTGTCGAAAATTTCCTCTCGATCAAGCCGATGCAGTGGTCCGACGTGGACAATCACTTGACGACAGCCAACATCATTCAGCCCTTCAAGCACTTGATGCAACGCGTGGATATGGAAAAACAACTCGATGTGTTGGTCCCCGATGTGGTTGATACCCCGGAACCGGTGTTACCAGGCAATGAAGCGATTGCTCCCGAATGCACGATCGACGACTTCATGAAGATTGACATGCGTGTCGCCAAAATTGTGAAGTGCAATGCGGTCGAAGGGTCTGACAAGCTCCTTCAACTGACGCTGGACGTGGGTGAAGGACGCTTGCGTAATGTGTTCTCTGGCATTAAATCCGCTTATAAGCCTGAAGACCTCGAAGGACGTTTGACGATCGTGATCGCGAATTTGGCTCCGCGCAAGATGCGCTTTGGTGTCTCCGAGGGGATGGTTTTATCCGCCTCCGATGCCAAAGATAAGGCGGCCGGGCTCTTCTTACTGGAACCCGACTCGGGCGCAGTGCCTGGAATGCGTATTCGCTAAAAGCACTCGAATTGGACCCCTAACAGTGACCCCCTGTTAGGAGTCCTACAAGACAACGGGAGTAAGCACGCTCCCTTTGCTTAACTACCATTTAGGCACTCTTACACTAAGAGTGCCTCTACTTTTATTGTGAATTTGTCATGCAATTCAAAGAGCAAACCAAAGAGCTACTCCAACATATTCCGCTCGCTCCGTTCCGACCCGTGATCGTCGATGCCCTGAAAGGCTATTCGCGCCATCATCTCACCCGCGACATTTCGGCCGGACTCACCGTCGGTATGGTCGCCCTCCCCCTGTCGATGGCCTTCGGGATCGCCTCGGGTGTCCCTCCTGAAGCCGGCTTGTATACCGCCATCATCGCCGGTTTCCTCATTTCACTCTTGGGGGGATGTCGCGTTCAAATCGGAGGACCGGCCGGGGCCTTCGTCATTATCATCTATGGCATCATCGCTCAGTACGGCTTACCCAACTTGCTCTTAGCTACCTTTGGTTCGGGGATCGTGCTCTTACTCATGGGGCTCTTCAAACTCGGTGGACTCGTTAAGTTCATCCCCGTGTCGATCGTCGTTGGCTTTACAAACGGCATTGCCGTCATGATCGGATTACAACAGGTCAAGGACTTTCTCGGATTGCGCATCGAAAAGATGCCCGCCGACTTTTTTGGACAAATTCACGCGATCAGTACCCATATCGAGACGTTAAACCCTTGGGCGCTCGGTATTGCGTTCGTCGGCGTTTTGCTCTTAAAGTTCTGGCCGAAAAGCTATGCCATGAATGGCCCCCAATGGAAGCGCTGGCTCGCCCACGTCCCTGGTACCGTTGTTGTGTTAGCCCTCGCCACCCTGTTAGTAACCCTCTTTTCCGTTCCCGTCGAAACGATTGGGAGCAAATTTGGCGGCATTCCGCAGTCCTTACCCCAATTTGCCTTGCCCGAATTCGAATGGACTACCGCCAAGGGATTGATGGGACCGATCCTCACGCTCGCCGTCTTAGGCAGTATTGAAAGTTTGTTGTGTGCCCGTGTCGCCGATACCATGATTGACGATCGTCACAACCCAAATCAAGAATTGATGGCTCAAGGGGTAGCCAATATGGTGGCCCCCTTCTTTGGCGGGATTCCTGCCACGGGTACCATCGCACGTACCGTCACTAACATTAAGTCGGGCGCCCTCTCGCCCATTGCTGGGATGGTGCATGCCCTTACCCTCTTGGTCGTGATTCTGGTGGCTGCCCCCTTGGCAAGCAATATACCTTTGAGTGCCTTGGCTGCGATTTTGGTCTTCGTCGCTTGGAATATGGGGAACTGGCGTGAATTCACGCAATTAAGCCATCGTAGTTTCTCGCATGGCATCACCTTCCTGATCACCTTCCTCTTGACGGTTATCTTTGACCTGACCGTGGCAGTTCAGGTGGGCCTCGTCGTCGCCTGCTTATCATTCCTCGTTCGTATGAATACCCTCACGGCACTGGACCCTGTGACACTTCCCTTTGATATGCCCGACTCGGTTGAGGCCTGGCATATTCGTGGGGCACTCTTTTTCGGTTCCATTTCGAAACTCGAAACCCTCACGGATCCCAAACGTCTCATGGCAGCTAATGCC
>CAJJMF010000082.1 GCA_905192805.1 uncultured Sutterella sp.
TACAGCGGTCGATATCTTTGGTGAATTGGGCCAAGATGAGTCCTGGCGCCAAAACCCGGATTGGCAATTGCGTTTGGGGCTCTGCCACCTCAACTTAGAGTGTCCGATGTACGCGCAGCCACATTTTGAGGTGGCGCAAACCCTTGTCAGCGATCCTGAGCCCAAACAGCGGTTCGTACGTCTTGCCGAGATTTGCGACAAGGCGATGTCGTCCCTTCACTATAGCTTGCCCTACGCTACGCGTGTTCATCTCTGCTGGGAACGCTTTAGCGCCAACGAGGAAGAGCTGCGCGAGCTACTCGAAGCGCCGAGTCATGAGAATTCCGAACTCATTACGAATCGTTTGGGTGAGGCACTGCACACGGCCATCCTTGACCTACCGTTTGAGGCGGGCTTTAACGAAGCCGAACAAAAGTTTGAGGTAGTGATGTCGCCTGATGGCTACAGTGACCGCCTGCCTAAACTCAATTATCTGGTTGACCATGCCCCCGAGGATCTACTCGAACATTGGCTCTTCACGATTGGCCAACAACCTCATCCCGAGGGCGAAATTCGCTTGCCGGACGGGATTGTGGTGCGACCGGAGGATATCCGCGTGTGGCTTGCCTTTGGGGACGACAATACCTTCCTGATTTCGGTGTATTCGCCTACGTTCAGCCAAATGATGGCGGAGGATGACGAAGATCGCGCGTGGTGGCTGGCGGACCTCATGGTCCAACATGCCATTGGGGAATTGAACATGATGTCGCTATGCCGTGGGTTCGATGTTTTAGAGGCCCCTTACGAGGCACCTTCCATTGCTCTTTCCGAATTAGAGGCCACGTTGCTCGAGAAAGGGTTTGAGCTCACGCTCGATCCAAAGGTTCATCAAGAGCGCTATATCGCCTATCGACGTGAGCCGACGGAATCGGACGATCCCGATTGGCTTCAAGATCAAATGGCGGGAAGTACAGCCGCCTTTGCGACACGCTACTTGTCCGAATACGAGGACGAAGCGGACGCCATCAATCAGGCCGAAGAAGACGGCATCACGGTGGGCTTTATCGCGTACCCAATCAACCACCTTACCTCCAACGAAGCGGTATTTGACCTGCGAGAATTAGCCGATGCGTTTGTCGAAAACGTGGGGAAAAATGTCGCCCTTTTGATGGGCGGGGCGACGGGCACGCACTATGGGTACACGACCTTCATGGCGTGGGACATTGACCGTTTCATGAAGAAAGCCCGTGACTATTTTGTGGAATTTAACGCGCCGTTTGTCGTCGTCGGAAAACTTCGTCCGAACACGGCTGTCACCTATATTAAAGGAGAGCCTGACAATGACTGAGTCTGAATACCTCGTGGACAGTAATGGGAAGCCCGTGGAGCTGGGTGAGGATTTTGTTCCTTATGATCCAGAAAACCCTGCTCCCTTTATTACGCAAATCGAAGCCTGGAATGACGCTTGCCAGTATTCGCGCTGCCTCTTAGCGATGGAAACGATTCCAGACTATGAGTGGAGCACGGAACTCAATATCCTTCGTGTTCGTGCCCTGGAGAACCTCGGTATTCTCGGGGACGAGGATGCCGGAACGACACCCACCTTTTGCAAGAAGCAGATGGAAAAGGCCTTGGAATTCTTGATGCAATTTGTCCCAGGCGAAGAGGATTTGATGCCGTGGGTGCGTCGCATCACCGTGGCCTTTTACTATCTAGATCGCTATCCAGAGGCCCGGATGTGGGCGGAACGGTGGGTCGAGATGGATCCCGAGGATGAGTATCCTAAAAACATCGTCATGTACTCGCAAATGGCGATGGACAAAGAACAACAGGGCGAGACCGAACGCTTTAATGACGCGTCCGAGGGTGAAGATGACAGTGCGTCTTCCGACTCTGAGGAAGGTATGTTCATTGGGTTTGCGCTTCAAAGCGAACCCGCGCTCGACCTTGCCAAGTTTTTCCACGATCTGGAGACCGATTGGCAGTTGGTTCGCTCCGATGATGCCGATGAGGACGATGAGCACGCAGCCGTATTCATGATCGGTAATACGATGGCCTCGATCGCGTTGATGCCAGGACGCATTCCGCATCAGGAGGCGGAACGTCATGCCGAGAATAACTTTTATTGGCCCGAAGGTGTTGAGGTAGCGCAAGCCCATCAGTCCCACTTGTTGGTGACGATCGTGAATACCGATTTAGGGCTCTTGGAGAAAGGACAACTCTTTGTGAAACTCTTTGCCACGGCCTTAAAGCAACCTCATGTCACGGCGGCTCATGTTCCTGGCATTCTCTACTCGCCTGAAATGTACTGCGATTTTGCCACGATCATGAAAGACGGTGATTTGCCAGTCTTTAACTGGGTGTGGTGCGGGTTTGAACGTGTCGAAGATGGCCTCGTGGCGTATACGGATGGCATGGGCACGTTTGGCAAGCGTGAAATGGAAATCGTTGTCCCTGAAGAGCGTCTAGAGAGCGTCGATTTGGCGTCGCTCAACCATTTCTTGCGCGATATTGTCTACTACGTGATTCAAAACGACGTCACCTTTGCGGATAACGAAACCCTTGGCCTCTCGGAAACGGATATTCACCAGATTACGATTTCGCCTGGGCTCGTCGTGACGGACGATGACACCATTAAAATTTCGTATTAACCAATAGCGCTTTCTTAGTAGTTACGCGCCTTGAATACCAAAGCGGGCACAGCAGACCACACGGTTTGTCGCCCGCTTTTGCTTTGTGGCGGCTCAACTTATCTGTCTGAGAACCCTTCCCTTGTGTTTTTGGTTCAATCTAACTTAACTTTGTGTGTAGTGATTTTTCTAGTGAATAACCCTGATGCGTTCAGGAAAGCCTAGGTTTTCTCGGCTTGCAACGATATACTTACTAGGAATTAGGAGAGGCCTCTACAAAAGCAGTAGAGAAAGTCCTTTGCCATTTCGCCCCACATCACAAAATAGGACCCAGTCGCTATGAAAGACTTAGAGCGAACGATTGCGTCGTTACAAGAAAGTTTAGAGAAGGAATTAAACCGTAAGCCTTTAGGTAAGCAGTTGAGGAAGCGGTTAAAAAGCCTGCTTGAACAATGGGATCGACTCGATGGAGAAAAAAATCGTCTTCCTGCAGGGTACACCCTGCTGGAGGCGATCAAAGAGGCGTATATCGCCCTGCACGACGAGGTTGGGCTGGAGGGTTTCTTGCCTCGGCTTCGTTATCATGAGGGGGCGCGTTTTCTCAGCGAAGCCCAGTGGAATTATCTCCTAGGGGAGGCACTCGTACGCGCACAGCATTTCGACGCTGCGTACCCCTATTTAGTCGATGCGTATCAACTCGATCCCTCGGTCTTTACTTCCCGCCCCCTTTTGCAACGTTTTGAAAAGGCCTATGAGGAACAAACGAATCCCCCGGTGCATGAGGGTCTGCGTGAGCAGGCCGATCAAGACTATCAACGTGCGTTAGCAGCCCATGAGGCGGGTGACGACGCCAGCGCCTTATCGATCCTCACTGGGATTCCTGAAAAGGCCCGCACCTACGAGGCGTGGCTCTTACTCGCGATCGCGGCGGATAACGAAGCCCTCTTTAATGATGCCTGGACCGCCAAAGAGCGTGAAGTGCTTTTTAGTACGGCCTTTGAGGCGCTCATGCGGATTCTGGACACGGGTCGTGAGCGCACTGACTGGAATATGCGTGTGGGGTACCACTTTATGGCTCAGGATGGGTACTGCGAAGCGCTCTCCTACTTTGAAAAAGCCTATACGCTTGAGCCCGATAACGAATTCTTTTTCCGACAGATGCATGAATGCCTTGAGTGCTGTGGTCGCGACGAACTGATCGAGTATTTGCAAGACGTCAATGACGAGCGTGTAGAAGAGTCCACAGAACTTTTTGATGAACTCGACTTGAAGGCTTTCTGGGATCCGAAAGGCCCCTTTGCGAAAGAGTACACGGGTGGCGCGTTTACCGCTGACGACGTGCATGAAATCGAGAAGAAGCTCGGTTGCCATTTACCCAACAGTTATTTGGCTCTGATGATGAGCCAAAACGGGGGCGTTCCGTTGCACCGTGCGGTGCCTTATGAACCCGATGATGAGGATTACCCTGAGTTTTTAGAAATTCAAGGGTTTTACCCCTTACAGTCGCTGGTTGAGGCTCAGCCCCAGGCAAGGTCGTGGTATCCGCAAAATGGGTTGCGCTTTGCGAGCGCGGCTCAGAACGCCGAGGATGGGTTCTTCTTTGACTTTGATACGCTCGATAAGTTTGGCGAACCCGCCATTGTGTACGCCAGTCTCGCGTTGAAAGAAAGCCTCCCCATCGCCGATAATCTCGATGACTTCATCGGGGGACTGGTTCCGCGAGCCACCTACGATGTGAAAACCGAGCTGACGGCATTGATCGATCGCGCTGAAAATGCCCCGTTAACCCCGGAACTCTTCAAACTTGTGCAAGCAGCCAAAGATGGTGCCCTCATCAATATGGCGTTACGCAAAAAGTTGGCCAGAATACCACGTCGCACGCGTGAACTGGCGCTCGACGGGAGTGCCGACTCGGACGAATTCTTGGATTTGATTCTCTGGGCCTATACCCGCACGCACCCGGTGATGAAGTTGGAGGATTTTGTGAATTCACTGCCCGCCCTCATTAACCGTGAACGCTTTATGGGCGTGGCGAGTTTTGCGCTCGATAAGGCGCAGGCGTGGGCGGATAAACGCTTGGCAGCGGGTATGGTGGAAGTGGGTGCCAACGGCTACCACCAACTATCCCGGGCGTTTAGTGAAGCGATTAAAGCACGGATCGACGTGTTTGCTAAATCCGTTCCCACGGGCTTTTATCAACGCTTAGAAGCGTGGCACCATATGGGATTCTTCCGTCTGATCGTCGAGTCGATTCGTATGCTCAATACGGAGGATCGTGATGACGATTTGATGGGCTTTGCGGCGGGAGCCTACATTAACCTCGATGAACCGGATAAAGCGTTAATGATCCTTGAGCAACTGCAGGAGCGTCACGTCTCGGATCCGGCTTGGCACTATCGCTATGGCCTAGCACTGCTTCGTTTGGAACTCCAAACCGATGAACTACTTAATGTCGAGCGTCTCCAGGAAGCCCATAAGGCCGTCACGATGGCATTGTCCTTAAACGTTCGTGAGCCGATGAAAAGTTCGGCTAAGGGCGTATTACAGGACATCGAAACGATGTTGCGGATAGCCAATCGCGTGCATGACGCGATCGATGAGGCCGCTGAAGCGCAGTTGGTCAACTTGCAAAAGGAATCCGATAGTAAGCCCTTAAAGCGCTATAGCGATGAGGAACGTGAAGCGGTCTTGGCCCATTTACGCGCAACCTATGGCGAGCAACTCTTTGTCTGGGAAGAGAAGAAAGGCTTGGGCTTTCAGTGTGATCTCGTGTGTATTCCGCCCACCGCCGAACGCCCCTACTATGTCATCAGCACGCTTGGCTTAGGGGCCTGGGAACAAGCGATCCCGCCAGAGGTGAGCGTCGATGTGAAGTATTGCGAACTGATGCTGGCGTTGCCCGAAGACTGGCCCATTACGTCCAGTAGCCCGGAACACAACGCGCCGCTGAGCTTCTTAGGCGCCATCGCGCACCGTCCGCTCTTTTACCCCAATGAATGGGTGGCTTATGGCGTTTCCATTGATTTTGGCAACCTTCTCGCTCCCTCCTCCCCCTTTAACGGCGTGGTGTTCGCCACACCGCAAGGACTCGATAGCGAAGAGGCGACGATCAAGGCGGCCCGCCTGACGCTCCCCACCGGTAAAAACGTGAATTTCTACCAAATGATTCCCCTTTACCGCGATGAGTTGCAATACAAAGAAAGCTGGGGCTTCCATGCGTTGATGGACACTCTACTGTCTAAGGTGAGCTTCCTCTATGATCCCAATCGTCCCAATAGCGCTTTGGAAGTAACGACCAAAGTCGTCGGTAAAGCGTAACCACGGCTTACCGTTCCTTTAAACCCTTAAGTAAGCGCTCGTCAATCGGGCGCTTACTTTATCGTGTCGTCAAACTTTATTAACGCAAAGTCTCTCCCTTAGCTCTAGGCCTCACAGGGTGAATAAACGTGTGGTTCTCACCGAGTCCACTCCTTCAGGACTAGCCCAAAACAGCTAGACTGACAGGCATTCATCTACTCCGCGCGTTAACCCCTATATCCCATACCACGGTGAGCGTTCTGGACGTCAGATTTGACACCATTGGATAAACGAGGCTAATGACATCATTACGTTTATCAGTGCGTTTTAATAAAAAATACGTGTATAGTCTGAACAAAATTGATATTAACCTACCGAATGGTATTTTTCACATCGTGAATACAAATAAGGGAAAACCCTAATACCGTTTAAAAAGTGTTTTATTGTTAGCTTTACTTTACTGTCTCGCAGTCGATTTAAGTAAATTAACTTATTTGTCTATTTGAATAGCCATTAAACATTCATTTAAATTTGAATTGTTATCAAATGTAGTTGATGACGACAAGACCAACTTCGGTGCGTTTTGCGAGGCGATCAAATTTTCGAATGAAATGGTTTAAATATCACACTGAATAAATCATATAGAACGACTATAAAAGGGAAATGATGCCGACGATGACTTGGCGACGACTCCGAAAAATGACTTAGTACTTTCCCTATATTGCCTTCCTTCGATGGAAGGAATCCATTTAATAAATAGTTGGATAGGATTAATTTAAATAAAGTTGATTTTATCGATTATTGTTATTTGATGGTATTTAGATTGCTGGCTATTGAGTTGCGAGAACTCATCGCGACGAGTACCGGTGAACTCGGATAAATCCTGATTTTGTTTGAGAAAATGACAAATTCGACGGGTGCGCCCCAACAGGGGAGATGATACTGAGTCATGACACCCCTGACACGAACGCTTTTTTGTCTATTCTCTGACACCTAACACTCGGAAATGTCAGTATAAATATGGCGTTCATAGAGAATCTCGCGTATTCATCGCTTCCCTTTTGGAAGGCCTTCACTCTGATCAAATTCTTTCATCACTCGGCCGATCCCGATCGTCTAACCCGTCGAGATTTGCTCGACAATCCTGCAAAAAATGCAATCAAGAAAGAGCGTATCTATTTAAATAGAGACGATAATTGAGTCGGAATAATCTCACAATAGATCAAAATCCGTCAAATTCTCACAAAGCCTGTCCGCTGGGACCTTCAATACATTATGTGCGAAATTGATTAATCACTTGCAAAAATAAATTCGATTCAGGATAATTTTAGGCAGTGACGAAGCCTACTCCTGTGGGGGTACGTTTTATGAACGTCCTATCCAGAGTTTTAGGTCAACCTGCCCTCGGTGCATTGGACATTACGCTAAACAAGGTTCGTCGCTTTATGCACCCAGTGCAGTACGTTTTCCCATAACTTTTGATTGTTGATGAACATGGACAAGGAATTTACTTCGTTTGATCAAGCGACACCGTCGCGTGCGCTGCCTTCGATTGAGAAGTCGTTAAAGCACTACTTCTTGGGCTTAGCCAGTCGTATTTCGACAGTACGTCGTGATTTAGGGCTGACGCAAGGGGAAATGGCGACGATGGCCAAGACCTCGTTGTCGACCTATCGTAAGATCGAAACCGGCGATTCGACGGTCACGGCCGAAACCCTTTATCGTGTCGTGATGATTCTCGAGGAACGCTCTAAGCGTGAAATCCTCAAAGCGAACGAAAACCAGTACTAATCCTGCGTTGCTCGGTCGCTAAAACGCCAAAAAGCCACACGGAATCGCTCCCTGTGGCTTTTTTCTATCTTGGGAGACCCTGGGCTCACCCGTCTAAACCCCAAATCTGTCGGTGAGCCCTTGGTCTTTTCGGCGTCGGTTCCGTTTAACGGCCGCCGACATTCATCACACGGTTACGTGCAACGAAATACTTGAGCGGAATCACGACCATGTGCATCAGTTTCGTAAAGGGGAAGAGACAGAAGATCACAAACCCTAAGACGATATGAAGCTTATGAATAAAGCTCGTTGCTGCCAGGTAGTGTTCGGGGCGCGGGTTGAAAATAAAGAGCCCTTGTGCCCAATGGTCAATCGTTAAATACGCTTCCAAGGGCGAGAAGGCCGTGACGACGGTTCCCAAGAGCCCGGTGATGATCTGCACCATAATCAACACCACTGCCAGCTTATCGGCAAAGGTCGAGTTGGCAAGCACGCGCTCGTTCGTGAAACGACGCTTGGCGAGCATCACAATTCCGACGAGTGCGACGAGCCCCGCAGCGCCCCCGCCAATGATGGCGAGGATACGTTTGGTTTCGTTGCTGATCAACCAGATATAGAGCGGCTCGGGAGCGAGAAGGCCGAAGATGTGGCCAAAGAACACCCCAATGATCGCGAAGTGAAAGAGGTTAGAACCGACCTTCAAATCCCGGTCATTACTCAAATACTGGGTTGAGAGCGCCTGTACGGTATCGTTATGCTTCGTAAAGCGCCAATAAAAACCCGTTAAAAAGACACCGAGCGCAAGGTACGGAAAGTACGCAAAGAGCAAGGTATCCGTCCACGCTTGAAAGCTGGTCATAGTGTGGCTCCTCGTTGTGAAAGCGAATGAATAAGACTAATCAAAGGGGCATAGGGGTGGGAGCGGAATTGAAACTTCTGTTCCATCACGCTCAACACCGGCTTTACCTCGGCGAGTAAACGATAGGCATCGTCCAGAGTGGGCTGTAGGGCCGCAAACTCCAAAAAGACAGGCAAATAGTCGGGGAGTTCATCGTTACCCAGGATGAGCCCCGTTTTGGTATAGGCCTCTTTAAGGTCCACCATCGCCTGCCCTCGATCACGACTTTCGCCATAGACGAAGTCAAAGAGATAGAGGTTTTCGTGCGTCGAGGTATCAAAAAGCCCGGAGTACTGAGCCTGCCAACTCCGCAGATCGTCTTTCTCGGCATAGGGTTGCGCGACCTCGCGGAGAAATTGGGCCAAATAGCCCGATTCTTTCTCCGTGAGAATCCCCTCATTACTCACCACGCGGGTGGCATCGTCTAAGGCGTCTAACACGTCACGGCTCGGGTAGTCGAGCAGACGGGAGAGCACCTGAAAGGTTTTCAACATCGTCATCGACTCCTTACTCGTGCGAACGCGTTTCACGAATGCCACCAAAGAGACTACGTTCACCCGCGGCTTCTTCAAAGCCCATGCCCGCGCGTAAGAGGAACAAATCGGCCTCTTCTTCGTGGATCGTGGGCTTCGTAGGAATCACGAAGCGATCGTTGTAGTCGGCAATCGCGAGGTAGCGATACATATCGTCGTACTGCGCTTGCGATAAGCCATAGAGTTCGCCCTGGAGCGCTTCCCCATCGTCCATCCCTTCGACGGTCTTATTGCGCATGTAGCGGCGCAACGTCATGAGTTTTAAGAGCGCTTCACGGATCAAGCCTTCGTCACCGGCCGTTAAAAGGCGTGCGAGGTAGCGCACCGGGATGCGCATCTCGTCCAACTTCGTAAAGAAGTCGCTCGAGACGTCCTGGTTACCCAAGGGTGAGAGCGGCGGCACGTACCAGACCATCGGCATCGTGCGGTATTCTGGATGCAGCGGGAAGGCAATCTTCCACTCTTTCATCATCTTGTAGACGGGCGAATTCTGGGCAGCGACCAAGAAGTTTTCCGTAATGCCAGCTTCGCGCGCCGCACGAATCACACGCGGATCATGCGGATCGAGCATCAAGTCAAGTTGACGCTGGTAGAGATCTTTTTCATCGGCAGCGGCGTATTCGCTGATTTTTTCGGCATCGTAGAGCACCACACCCATGTAGCGAATACGACCCACACAGCTTTCCGCACACAACGTGGGTTCACCGTTTTCTAAGCGCGGATAGCAAAAGACACACTTTTCCGACTTATTGCGCTTCGGGTTGAAGTAAATCTTCTTATAGGGGCAGGCCGAAATGCACTGACGCCAACCGCGGCACTTGTCCTGGTTGATGAGCACCACGCCGTCTTCTTCACGCTTATAGATGGCGCCCGAGGGGCAAGCCGCCGCACAAGCGGGATTCAAGCAGTGTTCGCACAAGCGCGGCAAGTAGAACATAAAGCTCGACTCAAAGCGTTCATAGCCCGCTAAATCGTCGGCACTCCAGTTCGGGTCCAACTTACGCTTCGCAAAGGGCCCCGCTAAGTTGTCGTCCCAGTTAGGACCCCCTTCCACCTTGTCCATACGCTTACCGGTGACGAGCGAGTACGGACGTGCGGAGGGTGGCGTACGCGTGCGTCCCGTCGTCTGGAGGCGTTCAAAGTCAAACGTATAGGGTTCGTAGTAGTCTTCGACCGTGGGTTGCGTCGGGTTCGAGAAGATCTTGAACATGATCTTCGTGCGTGAACCGTGCTTCAATTCCATACGGCCGTTGATTTTTTCCCAACCGCCGCCCCACTTCTCTTGGTCTTCCCACTGGTTCGGGTACCCCGTACCGGGCTTCGTTTCGACGTTGTTGAACCACATGTATTCGGTGCCTTCACGGCTGGTCCAAACGTTCTTGCAGGTCACCGAGCAGGTGTGGCAACCAATGCATTTGTCCAGATTGAGCACCATGCAGATTTGCGCAGTTACTTTCATTTTTTACCTCATTCGTTCCTTATCGGGAATATTCTCTGGGAGGACCTCTCTGGCGTTAGAGGGCCCTCAACCTCCCTATTCCCTTAGTCCCATTCGACCTTGTCTATCTTCCAGAAGCTTTTTGCTTTTCTTCAGCTTGGTTGAAGAGATCAGATACAT
>CAJJMF010000083.1 GCA_905192805.1 uncultured Sutterella sp.
CTTTTCTTGGACCGAAGCGGTCTTTTCCGCGACTTTCTGCTCGAGGTTATCGTAGGAGTCTTCGAGACGCTCAGCCATTAAGTTAAAGCCTTGCGCAATTTGGCCAATTTCGTCTTCCCCACAGTTCGGTACACGAGCGCTCAAATCCCCTGCACTCAAACGGTGAATCGCTTGCCCTAAGCTGTCGACTGGGCGAATCACCCAGCGTAGCAATAAGTACATGATGACAAAAAGCGAGCAGATGGCCATGATGATGAGCAAAATCTGCAAATAGCGTAACTGCCACAGATAGTAGCTACGGTCATGCTCAACGGCACGGGTGAGTTCTGAGAGTTGCTCCACTAAACGTTCCGTCTCGTCGAGTTTGACCATCTGACGCTGTTCACGTGCCGCCTTTACTTGAGGCAATAAGTGGTCAAACCACAAAATTCCAACGTTTTCCAGCTCCCCTTGAATCTTGTCGGTCGCAGGCAACATCAAAGGTTTCCAAGGATCACCTTCTTTGAGTAGCGTTAAAGATTTATTGAAGCGCTCAATTTCTTCGAGCAGGATTTTCTCATCGTATTGCGGCTGAGAGAACGTGGCTACACGGAAGGTGTGGTAGCGCATGTTATAGATTGTCTTCGTGGCCGACGAGGTGGCTTCCAGCTGCCAGTTAAGAAGCATGGTATAGCCAACTAATACGGAAATGAAGCTCACCCAAACAAACGTCAACAGCAGTAAACGTGCTGACAGACTTTTGAGGTAGCGAACAATGGATTCTTTCATGGATGGTTGATGTCTCTAGGGTTTGGGGAATGTCGTACGCAGTGCGTAGGCTCAACCTCTCAGGCACTGAGTCATGTGTTTGGCGGATAGTTTACCCGAGCAACCTATCCGCCTCAAGTTTGATTTTTATAAGAGTTTAGGATTTTGATCCTCAATGTCGATCACAAGCGAACTATCCGTACTTGGCTGGGTATCGGCGAGCGCTAGCATGCGTGTCACTTTGAAGGAAAGTCCCACAAAACGGCCCTTACGCGCACGGTGCATCACGAAGTCCGCGAGGCTCTTCTCGCTAATCTTGAGTTCACGCGCTTTTCCACCGCGTCCAGTACCCTGCAAGATGAGCCCTTCCAAAGACACCGGTGTCACCGCGAGTAGCGATTCACCCGCTTCGAGTTTCATCAAGCTGACCCCCATACCACCGTTAGGCAGTTCACGGAGCTCTTCGATCGGGTAAACCAATAGGCGGCCTTCGGCTGAAAGGCAAGCACAGTGATTCTTCTGGTCATCAAAACGCATCGGTGCTAAGAGTTTCGCTCCTTCGTTGACCTTCACAAAGGCCTTACCTAGACGCTGGGTACTGCGAATATCCTTAATGCGACACGTTAACCCATAGCCATCCGTGGTGCCCATCAAGAGACGATCCTCATCGGCCCCAACGATGATGCCAGCAAAGTCACTCGACGCGCGATCCACTTCAATAAAGGCATTAATGGGGAGCCCTTCGCCACGACCGTTGGGAAGCGCAGAGACCTTGATACTGTAGACGCGCCCTTCGGTCGAAATAAAGTGCACATCGTCAACACTACGGCATTCAAGCGCGACATCGAGCTCATCCCCCACCTTAAAGCTCATTAACGAGCAATCGTGACCATGGCCTTTACGGACCTGGATAAAGCCCTTCTTCGAAATCACCACGGTCACGGGCTCGTCGAGCACCTTTTGTTCGTTCACCACGGTTTCGGCTTCCTTCACCAGGGTGCGACGATCGTCACCATACTGCTGCGCCGCCGCATTGATCTCTTTCACCAACGCACGACGTAACACGTTGTCACTGCTTAACAAACGTTCGAGGCCATTTTTCTCGCGTTCGAGTTCCGCCAATTCGCGTTCAATCGCAATGGCTGCCAACTTCGCTAACTGACGTAAGCGGATTTCTAAGATGTCTTCGGCCTGACGATCCGTCAACTGGAATTCCGCCATCAACACCGCTTTGGGCTCATCCTCTTCGCGAATGATTTGAATCACACGATCCAAATTTAATAGAGCAATCGTACGGCCTTCGAGCACATGCATCCGATCGAGGACTTTTTCTAAGCGAGCCTGACTACGGCGACGCACCACTTCGGTTCGGAATGCCACCCATTCTTGCAAAATCGCCAGCAGGGACTTCTGCTGAGGCTTGCCGTCAATACCGATCATGACCATGTTGACCGATACGTTACTCTCGAGCGAAGTTTGCGAGAGCAGCGCACGCACGAGCTCATCGCGATCCGTCGTACGGGTTTTGGGTTCAAAGACCAAACGCACGGGCGTCCCGCTACCCGACTCATCGCGAGCGCGGTCAAGCAACGCTAACATCGCCGTTTTGGCTTGTTGTTGCTGGGCTGTGAGCGTTTTCTTCTTAGCACGCACTTTCGGATTCGTGATCGACTCGATCTGATTCAAAATGGCAGCCGTACTCGTATCCGGGGGTAATTCATCCACCACCAACTGCCATTGACCACGTGCCAGTTCCTCAAAGTGATAACGGGCTCGGACACGAATTTTTCCACGCCCCGTACGGTAAACATCACGCAAAGTTGCTGCATTACTAATAATTTGCGCCCCACACGGGAAGTCCGGCGCTGGCATCAGCGCAAGTATCTCGTCGAGAGTCGCTTCCGGGTGATCAATTAAATATTCACACGCCGCGGCAACTTCACGTAAATTATGCGATGGGATTTCGGTCGCCATCCCCACGGCAATCCCAGAGGCCCCATTGAGGAGCACAAACGGTAATTTTGCCGGTAGTGCAACAGGTTCTTGGAAATTTCCATCGTAGTTGGGAACAAAGTCCACCGCACCGGTGTCGACTTCTTCCAAAAGCAATTCGGCAATGGGCATCAGGCGCGCTTCGGTGTAACGCATCGCAGCCTGCGAATCGCCATCACGGCTCCCAAAGTTCCCCTTCCCATCGACTAAGGGATAGCGCATAGAAAAATCTTGTGCCATACGCACCATGGCGTCGTAAACGGACTGGTCACCGTGCGGATGGTACTTACCGAGCACATCCCCGACCACACGTGCGGACTTCACCACTTTATTGCCGGCCTTCAAACCCATACGGTCCATGTCGATCAAAATACGACGTTGGACGGGCTTTTGTCCATCCGAAACTTCCGGTAACGCGCGGCTTTTCACCACACTCATGGCGTACTCTAAATAGGCACGGCTTGCGTATCGTGCTAAGGTGAGCGCCCCCTCTTCCTCGAGGTTACCTTCCATAATGGAGGCGATCGTTTCGGGATGCTTGAGACTTGCCGACTCGTCTTCAGAGGCTTCTGTGTTATCGATGGCCTCGTCCTCACGGTCCGAGCCCTCGATGTCCGTCTCCCTATCGTCTTCAAGCGCCTCAAGGTCTTCGCTGACGTCGTCGACGTCCTCACGAACGACACCCACTTCCTCGGTGGTAGTGTCCGCTAAAGGACCCTCGGCTTCGCCCTCGTCAGTCGCCGCTTGCTCTAATAAGTCCTCGTCACTAAAGAGTGCACCAAGACTACCCTGTTCAGGATTGGTATTGGATTTCTTCGCCATGGTTCACGTCCTTATACATCGGTCTCAACACTGTCGCCATAGGTTTCCATCCAACGACGACGATCGTTGGCTTCATTACCACCCATGAGTAAATTCATGACTTCTTTGGTCACGGCCTCAGTCACCCCGCCTAAGGCCACTGGTAAGAGGCGACGGGTATCGGGATGAAGCGTGGTTTCGGCCAACTGGTCGGCGTCCATTTCACCGAGCCCTTTGAAGCGCGAAATCGAGATTTGTTCGTTGCTAAAGCCTTCTTTGCGTAGCGCGTCGAGCGTACGTTGCAATTCACGTTCATCCAAACAATAGAGTTTGCGTTCGGGTTTGCGAGCACGTTTGGGAACGTCCACACGGAATAATGGTGGCATCGCCACATAAACATGTCCCAATTCGATTAGCTTCGGGAAGTGACGGTAAAAGAGCGTCAACAGGAGCACTTGAATATGACTGCCGTCCACGTCTGCGTCGGAAAGGATACAGATTTTTCCGTAACGCAATCCCTTTAAATCCGGATCGCTACTCTCGTGATGGGGATCCACCCCTATGGCCACTGCAATATCGTGGATCGTATCGGAGCGAAAGAGTTCACCCGAGTCCACCTCCCAAGTGTTGAGAATCTTGCCACGCAATGGCAACACCGCTTGGAATTCTTTATCACGCCCTTTTTTGGCCGAACCACCGGCCGAGTCCCCTTCCACAATGAAGAGTTCATTGCGGGAAATATCATCGGTTTCGCAATCGGTTAATTTGCCTGGGAGGACCGCTACGGTCGACGATTTTTTCTTTTCATACTTTGCGGATTGGCGTTGACGGGCCTGTGCCTGCGCAATGATCAAATCGGCGAGCTTTTTCCCTTCTTCGATATGATCATTGAGCCAGAATTCAAACTGGGGACGCACAAAGCTACTCACGAGTTTCATCGCATCACGGCTCGTGAGTTTTTCTTTGGTTTGCCCTTGAAATTGTGGATCAATCGATTTGGTCGAAAGCACAAAACTGGCACGCGAAAAGACGTCTTCGGCGAGCACTTTGACATTTTTGGTCTGCAAGCTGTGCGCCTGCATAAAGCTCATCATCGCCTGAAAGAGCCCATCCTTAAGGCCTGCCTCATGCGTACCCCCTTGGGGCGTGGGAATCAAATTCACATAACTTTCGCGCTCAAGCCCCCCTTCCGCAGTCCAAAGGACCACCCAACTGGCGCCTTCACCGACCGCAAATCCTTCCGTCGATTCATCCGCGTAACCCGACGCTTCAAAAGGAGTGATCAAGGGTTCGCCGGAAATTTCGGACAATAAATATTCACGTAGTCCACCCTCGTATTTCCAGCGCTGGGTGTTCCCGGTTTCTTCATTGGTGTAGCTCACCTCGCAGCCTGGCAATAAGACCGCTTTGGAGCGAAGTAGTCGTAAGAGGGCTGCTTCAGGAATCGTGGGACTATCAAAGTATTTGGGATTCGGAAGCGCACGGACACAGGTCCCCGTCTTGGTCTTTCCTCGCTTGGAAGGCTGAAGAAGTAATTCGGAACTTACCTCACCATCGTGAAAGTGCAAAGTCGCTTCTTGACCTTCTCGCCACACCGTTACCGTCAAAGCGCTGGAAAGGGCATTCGTCACCGACACCCCGACCCCATGTAACCCCCCGGCAAACGAGTACGGGCCTGAGCCTTCTTTCTTGGCAAATTTACCCCCCGCGTGCAACTGCGTAAAGACCAATTCCACGACAGGAATACCTTCTTCAGGATGTAAACCAAATGGGATACCACGACCATCGTCCTCGACGCTAATCGATCCATCACTATGCTTGGTAACCGAAATCTTGCTCCCAAACCCAGCTAAGACTTCGTCGCTGGCATTATCAATAACTTCCTGAATAATGTGCAGAGGGTTATCGGTAAGGGTATACATCCCTGGGCGTTGTTTAACGGGTTCTAAGCCTTTTAAAATGCGAATGGAATTCTCGCCGTAATCCTCTTTCATCCCATTTTTAGTGGTCATAATATCCTGCTTTCATTAAGGTACGATCGTACGCCATGAATTGTAGCAAATGCAGAACCGACCGCGTTAAAAAGACGATTGTGAAGATCAAATCACGATCTTTAAAAAAACAAACTCTCCTCGATGGATGGGTAGGAGTCTCCTCAATGGGCTAACCACTCAAACCAAGCGATAACGCCTAAACTAATCCTTAAGTCTAAACCTCCTTTTCCCCTATAGGGTAGGAGCCAATTCTCCTCTTGGCGTGTTGTCAAGTGCCTTGGTCACGCTTAAAATTAACGGATGCGTGTAATACTGCCTTATTGGATTTTCCCTGTCGCTATGCACAATCTTATTCCTTGGCTCTCCGTTGTTTATGTCCTCGGTGCCGTGATTACCTTTCTCACGGGCTCGAGCACGCACTACGAAGTCTCGCAACTCACGAGCCTCGTGGATACAACGCAGCGCGTTATGTCGGCTTTGATTTGGCCCTTTTATTGGCCCATCCGCCTGAGCTGGGTGGCCACGCACGGCTCCCTCTCCGCGGTCTAGTGCCTAGGAAACCTCTCCACTGCGTTTCGGAAGGAGAGGTCGTGGCGCGTACCTACTTTTTGCTCCTCCTCGTTGCCCCACGCCATTTCCTTCTCGCCCACCAAGAGGCAACTTTATTCCCGAGAAACTTCGCTTCGGCTTGGCGTTTTACCCACTCCCGTGGGCGAGTCTGAATTTGCTACACTATAGGCTCTATTACCTACCCAACCTAACTGAGGAGCTCCGCATGGGTAAACTGTATATGGGGTTTGACGCTGGCACGCAAAGCGTCAAGGTCGCTGTTTACGACGAATCATTTCATTGCTTAACGAGCCATAGTCTTCCCACCACACTTACCTATCCGCAACCCGGTTGGGTACAAATGGATGCGGATGAGTTTCTCAAAATTACCGTCGAAAACATGCGCCGTTGCGCTGAATCGTTGCGCGACATGGGGCGTGATCCTCACGACGTGAGTGTCGTGATGGGGGATGGGATTATCTGTGGGATTGTGGGGGTCAATAAAGACGGCAAAGCCATTACCCCTTACATTAACTATCTCGATAGCCGTACCACCGCCGATGTGGAAACCCTGAACGCCCTGAAATTAGACATTTGGGGCCGTGAAACGGGCAACTCGTTAGCATCCCCGATGTTCCCCGCCATGTTTGCCCGCTGGTTCTTGAAAAACCATGACGGCTTCCGTCGCGACGGGGTGAAGTTTGTTCACAATGCCCCCTATATTCTGATGAACTTAGCCGGGCTTCCTGGGGAAGAGGCCTTCATTGACTGGGGCGCCATGTCCGGTTGGGGCTTGGGGTATGACGTTCAAAAGAAAGTCTGGTCCGATGAGCAGCTCGCCATCTTAGGAATCCCGAAGCACTTAATGCCTCGCATTGTGAAACCCTGGGATAAGATCGGTGGCCTCTGTGAAGCGATTGCTGAGTACACCGGACTCAAAGCCGGCATTCCGATCTTAGGGGGCGCGGGTGACACCATGCAAAGCATGCTGGGCGCGGGGATTTTCCAAGCCAATCAGGGCGTGGATGTTGCGGGAACCTGTGCCATGTTCTGTGTCTCCACCTCGGGAATCGTTCCAATGCTCTCACGCCCCGAAACTGGCCTCATTTTCAATTCTGGTACGCTCCCTAACACCTACTTTTACTGGGGGTTTGTCCGCACAGGGGGGCTCGCACTGCGCTGGTTTAAAGACCATTTATGCTTAAAAACCGATGATCCCAACTACTACCGCGAACTCTCGGAAGGGGCAAGCAAAGTCCCTGCTGGCTGCAACGGGGTGCTCTTCCTTCCCTACCTAACGGGGGGCTCGGGTGAAGAAAAAGAGGCAAGTGGGTGCTTCCTAAATATGACAATGGATGACAACCAATACGTGATGTGGCGTAGTGTGCTGGAAGCCATTGGCTATGACTACATGGGACTTGCTGATAGCTACCGCGCAGCGGGCGTAAACCTCGATCGCATTACGGTCACTGAAGGGGGCAGTCGCGACCCGCTCTGGAACCAAATTAAGAGCCATATGCTCAACGCCAAACTGGTTCGCTTTAAGAACGCAGGTGGTGCGGTCCTCACGAATTGCATTCTAGGTGCGTACGCCATTGGCGACCAAGAAGATGTCGTGAAAACCTTAGAAGACAACATCGAACAAGACGCCCACTACGAGCCCGATGCCCAACTCTCGGCCCGTTACCGCCGTCTCTACGAATTACGTACCACGCTGGTGCGAGAAGACATGAAAGCTGCCTTTAGCCGCCTAGTGGCCATGCGTGAAACGAAAAAAGCCTGATTCGGGTCTGGGAGCCCGCCCTGAGGCTCCCTAAACTCGATCTCTACCAAAAGAATCCCCGCCGAAAGTCTCTGTGCTTTGGCGGGGATTTCTTTGGGTCACCGGGACGTGAGGACTCACGTCCCTCTTACCGATTACTACTGGGTGTTGTCGGTCGTTCCATCCACAAAGTTCGGACGTAACACCTGTTCACCTAAGCTCTGACGTAAGGCATTGAGGTATACCACCATTTCATTGGTACCGTACACGTTACTCAATTCATTACGGATGCTCTGTAATTGATCCGCCTGGGCTTCCGGAGCCTTGTGAGAGAGCACCTGCACAATCATGTAGGAACCACTACGCACCGTCAACCCCGTGAAGTTGGGGAGTTTGTCATCACTCAAGGACGCGGCACGCATGATCAACTCTTGCGGATAGCCCATGGGCTTAGAGATGCTCACCGTAGCGGGTTGCGTGAATTCGTCCAATTTGCTTGGATCTTTCTTGAGTTCAGCTAAGGCTTTTTCGCCATCCGCTTGAGCTAACTTGGACGCCTCTTCGCGTTCGAGCGTCGCCTTGATCTCATCCTTCACTTCCTCGAGCGGACGGGTGCGTTGCGGTAAGTGCTTCGTCACACGTGCCGTCACTAACACATTGGGACGCACTTCCACAGCCGAGGTGTTGTGTTTGTCACGCAAAACGTCTTCCGTAAAGAGCGATTCCACCACATGATCCGTGATCATCGTACGTAAGGCGGGATCTTCCGCCCCCGAATCACGGGTAATGTGGTCAGCCGTTTGGATCTTAAGACCAAATTTTTCCGCTAACGGTTCAAGCGATTCCGGACGTTCATAACTCATGTTGGTAAATTCTTCCGCTTTCTGGGCAAACTCACGCAACTTCATCTGGTCGTTGTACGTCTTTTCAATTTCTGGACGGACCGCTTCAAACGAACGGATCGTTGATGGGCGAACATCAGTCACCTGAATGATATGGAAACCGTATTCGGTCTGAACCGGACCGACGATGTCCCCTTTGTTCGCAGCATAGACCGCCTTTTCGAACGGTTCCACCATCATACCGTGGCCAAAGAAATCTAAGTCACCACCCAACTGAGCCGAACCCGGGTCATCGGAATACTGTTTGGCCAATTCAGCAAACTGTTCCGGATGGGCTTTGGCCTTTGCCAAAATCTCTTCGGCCTTCTTACGGGTAGCCTCGACGTCCTTTTTATTGGCATCAAAAGACACCAGGATGTGGCTAGCACGACGCGTTTCGGGAACCCCATAGCGGTTCTTGTTTTGTTCGTAGTACGTGCGCAATTCTTCGTCGGTCGCCTTGGCATCCGATTTCACATCATTGGGCGTGAAGGTCAAGTACTGAATCGATACTTCTTCGGGCGCAATGAAGCGCTTGGCATTGTTTTCGTAATAGGCCTTGATCGCCTCGTCCGAGATGTTCACCTTCGACAGATAGGCTTTCACGTCAAAAATACGCGTACGGACTTCACTTTCCATCGTCAACGTACGGTGCAGGTTACGCACTACCGTTTCCGGAAGAATGGACGTGGCAGCCACCCCGTTGGTTAACGTTTGGCGAGCCAAATCACGGCGAACATCGGCCACAAATTGTTGGTCCGACATACCACGAGCTGCCAAAAATTGCTGATAGCGTTCAGGGACGAACTGGCCATTTTCTTGGAACGATGCCGTTCCTTTGATCACGGCAATGGCATCCGCCTCACCGATACTGATGAAATTCTTCTGAACCGCCTGTTCAACCGCTACCTGATTGGAGAGCTGATCCAAAATCGCTTGACGACCTTCTTTGGAGTCAAGCATCGTTGGCTTAAAGTTTTCCCCCATCGACGCACGTAACTCTTCAAGCTGTTGGCGTTTTTGCTGGTCAAACATCTGGGGGGTAATCGACACATCACCAATTTTAGCGATGGAGTCGTCCGCTTGTCTCATGCGGTTATAGCTATAGATCCCCGTCACGATAAAGCTAGGAATAATGAGCACCATGGCGATAAACATCAACCAGCGCTTATGATTTCGGAATGCGTCAAGCATGGTCTTCCCTACAAAATTCGAAGGGCACAGCGTCTCAGACGGCCCCTTACACTGGGTGACGTCGCGCCTCAGGCCACTTCTTAGTAAGTATGATTCTTCGTGGTGACCAGAACCGATTGCCCTAGCCCACGCGGATATCTCTACAGAGTGAGAGTGGTGACTCTACTTCAAGATAAACGACCATTTTAGCGAATTTTCGCTCAATAAGGCGCGCAACGTGACGTTTGAACACAAACACGGCGCAATTGGCAACACAATCAAAGCAAAAGGGAGAAAAAAGGAAAAGTCCCGCGGAGTTCACTCAACGCAGGACTTAAATTTGGTGGCGGAGTGAACGGGGCTCGAACCCGCGACCCTCGGCGTGACAGGCCGATACTCTAACCAACTGAGCTACCACTCCGCACTAAATCGTTATGAACGTTAAAACAATCTTAGTGCTGTTGTTTTAACTATCCAAGCAGGTTGGGCTTGGATATTGTGAATTCGTGTGGCGGAGTGAACGGGGCTCGAACCCGCGACCCTCGGCGTGACAGGCCGATACT
>CAJJMF010000084.1 GCA_905192805.1 uncultured Sutterella sp.
ACCATAGAGGGTCTTGACGAGCAATTCGCGAGAGTAGAGCCTCGGAATTTTACTCTCTTGTTGACGCGGCTGCACCGTTTCACCGCGTTGAATCCGATGCTGATAGCAGTGTCCGGACCTAACTTTCATGTCTTCGGCGGCTTCCATGGTTAAGCCAAAGATGATGGCAATGTCACGGGTGAAAAATTCGCTCCCATAAGGGCGCACATCCGTAAAGCAAATTTTGGACTCGTGGAAAAACGCGATCGACGTGGTTTGAGCCCCTAAGTCAAACACGACCGTACCCACATATTTTTCCGTTTCAGACAAAACGGCCTGCGACGCAGCCCACGGATGCGGTTCATAGCTCGAGAGTTCCAACCCCGATCGTTGCAAACAGCGGCGCATATTTTCCGCATTCGATAAGGACCCAAACACCGCATGGTAGAGGGCCTCAATACGGTCCCCGCAAAATCCAATCGGCGGTTTATCCGTCAAGGCTTCCCCACAACGATACCCTTGCGGGATCATCTTGATCATCTGACGGTCCTTACGTACGCTATTTTCACGGGCATTGGCTTCGGCAATTTCCACGTCATGCTGCGTGACTTCTCGACCACGCACCACTGCCGTCCCAATACAATCCTCGCTCGTGAGTGTGCGTCCTCCGATAGCCGCGCACACTTCGGAAATGGGTACTTGGGCGGTGTATTGGGCTTCTTTGACCGCATCACGAATCGACGTTACCACGCCCTCAATATCGGCCACGATCCCTTGATGAATGCCATGTGAGGCCACGGAACCATAGCCTTCCACACGGTAAAAACCGGGCTCTTCTGCGGGACGCGCGACCACGCACAACACCTTGGTGCTGCCTACGTCCAGTCCGACAAGCATATCTGATGGGTTATCCATAAATCGTCACTTCTTCGTTGCGTTACACCTTAACGGGTAGGGAGCGACCCCGTCTGACGTACCTACTTTAACATTTTCGCCACCCAACCACCGAGAGGGGTTACGGTTTCTGCGTGTCCTTTGCGTCTTTATCTTGCGCTAAATCGTTATCTTCGTCCACATCCTCAGGCGGTTTAGCTAAGTACTCTTCGCTCGGAGGCGAGGCAGAGAAGGCCCGGTTATAGCGGGCATCAATGGAGCTCGGTGGCCCTTGCAATACTTCTCGCATGCGCGGGTAAGCGGCAACCACGTTCACCAACTTGTCCATCACGCCTTCGGAACCCGCCTTGTCTTGGCCTAAATCGATTCGTGTGGGGGGAATGTCTTTGCTGGTGACCGTTAAACTCCAGCTACCTCGATCGCTACAGTACACATCGGTCACGATCACCCCTAAAGGACGCACCGCCAGCGAAAATTCGCGATAGTAATTGGCAATTTGTTTAATCTGTCCTGGGGTTCCGTAAAAGTTCGGCAGTGGCACCTCACCGGCTTCCTGCTCTTCGGGGTTCCCCACAAAAAGTTCGGACTGATCATCCACTAATCGCCCATCTTCGTAAACCGCCACGGCACGACGCGTGGTAAACGTCACGACCAATTCATTCGGCCACACACGACGCACATTGGCGTTTTTGACCCAAGGCACTTTCACGACCGCATCACGGATGCGTTCCATATCCACCGTGAAGAAGTTACCATCGATCACTTTAGTGAGCTCATCCTTGAGTCGCGCCGGAGAGACCTTGGTGGTATCTCCGACCACGACCAACTTGGTGAGGTGGAAATACGGTAGCGTTAACGCATAGCGCACGCCAAAGAACGCCCCAACACAGAGTCCCACGACGATAATCGTCAAAAAGAACCCTTTAAAAAAGGAGCGGATTCCCTCGAGCTTCATTTCACGTTCGATGGCTTGTCGACGTTCAAGCTCGAGTGCATCCAGATCATCCATCGCCATGGGCGGGGTCTCGTTTCCGAGACTTCCCAAGGTGGGCTCGATCGATTGCGAGTCTCTTGGCATAGCGCGATTAATCCACTTAGTCCGTTGCCGCTAACTTCAAAACGGTTTCACAAAGCGTGGCATAGTCCATACCCACTGCTCGTGCTGCCATCGGCACTAATGAGTGAGGCGTCATCCCCGGCGACATGTTGATCTCTAAGAGCGCAAAGCTCCCATCGGGACGTTGCATGGCGTCCACACGAGCCCAGCCACGAGCACCGAGCGCAGCAAAGGCCTGTTCACATAACTGGCGCAATGTTTGACTTTCCTCGTCCGAAATCGGGGCGGGGCAGGTATAGCGCACCGCGTCCCCAAAGTATTTATTCTGGAAGTCATAGTCACCGTCCGGCGCCACAATTTCAATCACTGGCAACGCTTTCCCATCGAGTAGGGCAATGGTGAACTCACGGCCACGGATGTACTCTTCAATCAAAACGTCCGTATCGTGCGTCCCTGCTTGATGGATTGCTTGGCGCAACGCTTCCAAGGTCGGCGTCTTGAGTTTCGTCACCCCAATCGAGGAACCATCATGGGAGGGTTTAACCACTAACCCCGTTGCCCCCAATTCCTTCATCACGGTCTGGAGGGTATCATCGGTGACACTGGCGTCCACCCGCACACCACGCGGGCTCGGAATGCCACGATCGTGCCACACACGCTTGGTGAGTTCCTTATCCATGGCAACCGCACAGGCCTTTACCCCTGGGCCCGTATAAGGAATCCCTAAAAGGTTCAACACCCCTTGAACGGATCCGTCTTCACCACCCCGACCATGCAAGGCAATGAACGCACGGTCAAAGTGCCCGCTTTCCAATTCACTTAAGGACTGCAATTTCGGATCAAACACCGTGACGTTGTAACCACGCGAGAGCAAGGCCTCTTTGACGCCCGACCCCGACATCAACGACACATCGCGCTCTGAGGAGGTCCCGCCCATCAACAGCACAATCTTCTGGTTTTTTAACGCTTCCATTTTTTCTTTATTCCTTCGTTTGTCTCCGAACGCCCCCTACGGGCGTTCTCGACCCTGTTGCTTACGGCATCACGAGCGTTGTCACCGCTCGACCAATGCTCCCTGCTCCCATCGTGACCACAATGTCGCCATCCTGAGCCACTGTCATCACGGTGCGTTTTAAATCCTCAAGCGCGATCACCTCAGGGCGCTTGGCACCCATCGCCGCAATCGCATCGGCCAAATGGGCACTATCGGCCCCTTCAATCGGCGCTTCGCCAGCGGAATACACCTCAAGCAAAACGACTTGATCGATCGGTGCGAGCACGCGCACGAATTCGTCAAAACAATCTCGGGTTCGTGTAAAGCGGTGCGGCTGAAAGACCACCAATACACGACGCTCTGGCCAAGCCCCACGAATCGCCGCCAGCGTTGCTGCCATTTCATGGGGGTGATGTCCATAGTCATCAATCAACTCGAAGTGACCGCGGATGCTCCCGTCGTCATTACGCAGGGCAACTTCTCCGAATCGCGCAAAGCGACGACCCACCCCACGGAATTCCAGCAAGCCCTTGACAATGGCTTCATCCGAAACCCCTACAATCGTGGCAATGGCAATGGCAGCGAGGGCATTGCGGACATTATGTAGCCCTGGCAAATTCAACACCACGGGTAAAGGAGAGTGGTCGGGGCGAAGCACCGTAAACGCCATCTGTGTGCCTTGAGCACGTACGTCGATGGCGCGAACCTGGGCCTCCGGACTCAGACCGTAACCCACAATACGTTTGGTGACACGGTCCGTAATCGATCGGACGTTCTCATCGTCCATACACAACACAGCGACGCCATAAAACGGTAAGCGCTCTAAGAAGTCCACAAAGGCCGTTTTCAGGGTTTCAAAGTTATGCCCGTAGGTATCCATGTGATCTTCGTCGATATTGGTCACTGCCGAAATCACAGGCGTCAAGTTCAAGAAGGAGGCATCCGACTCGTCGGCTTCCGCCACCAAAAATTCGCCCGTACCTAAACGTGCATTGGCCCCCGCACTGTTGAGTTTGCCTCCGATCACAAACGTCGGATCCAAGCCACCCGCCGCCAACAACGAGGTCGTCAACGAGGTCGTGGTCGTTTTCCCGTGTGCCCCAGCAATCGCAATCCCACGACGTAAACGCATCAATTCGGCCAACATCACGGCGCGTGGAACGACGGGAATACCAATATCTTTGGCGGCCACCACTTCGGGGTTATCCGCTTTGACGGCCGAGGAAATTACAACCACATCCGCCCCGCGAATATGCTTTTTATCGTGACCACAGAAAATGCGAGCACCGAGCGTCTGTAAGCGCTCCGTAACGGGCGTCGCCGCCAAATCGGACCCACTCACCACGTAGCCTAAATTGAGCAACACTTCGGCAATGCCACTCATCCCAGCGCCACCAATCCCGATAAAATGCAAATGCTTGACTAAAAACATATTCGTCCTTTATGCGTTCACGCCTAGGGTGACGCTTAGAGAAATTCACTTTCGTTCGGTTTACGTTGCTCAACCACCGCTTCAATCAAATCAGCTACATTGCGGGTCGCGTACTTTTTACCCAGCGTATGCGCTTTTTCCCCGAGCGCGATTAAGCGCTCCCGGTTCAGGTCCATCAAGAGGTCCTTGACACGTTCGGGACTCACATCGGGTTGCTCCAACAAAATCGCGGCCTCTTGGCCCGCCATATAACGGGCATTACCGAGCTGATGCGTGGTCGTTTTAGCGACAAACGGCACTAAAATCGCAGGAACACCCGCGGCGCAAATTTCCGAGACACTCGTAGCGCCCGAGCGACACATCACCAAATCACACTCGGCGTACTCTTTGGCCATATCGTCAATAAAGGGGCGAACATCGGCCTTCACACCACAACGTTCATAGGCTTGACGTACCGCTTCATCTCGGTCACGCCCCGTTTGATGCACCACCAAGGGGCGCTCTTGCTCGGGGATCAATGCCAAGGCTTCGGGGAGAACTTCGTTGAGCACTTTTGCCCCCAAACTTCCGCCAAAGACGAAGAGCTTCAAGGGCCCGGTGCGTCCAGATAAGCGACGGCGCACATCCGTGAGCGCCATAATGTCGGCGCGGACGGGATTTCCCGTAATATAGCCCTTTCCTTTGGATTGGCTACGTGCACCGCCCGCAAAACCACAGGCAATCGCATCCACATAGGGACGGACGATGTCGGTTGACATCAATAGGTCCGCGTCGCAATTCATCAAAATAATGGGAATATGGCAATTGCGCGCTGCCAAAGCCACGGGCACGGCAATATAGCCCCCCGTTGAAAACACCGCCTTGGGTTGAATCTGTTTGAGTAAGCGGCGCGCTTTAAAAAACGCAGCCACCATCTTGAGAGTATTTTTGGCCGACCCCCAGAGTCCTTTACCACGGATCCCTTGAAAATCCACAGCATGAAACGGAATCGTGTCTTTCTGCACTAACGCGCCTTCCATTCCCGTGGTCGTCCCAATCCACTCGACACTCCAGCCACGGGCTCGCACTTCGCGAGCCACTGCCAGTCCGGGCATCACGTGCCCCCCTGTCCCTGCCGCAGTGATCACAATGGTTTTCATCTCCTCACTCATACCTGTCCCCCGAGCATTAAAATTTTATTTTCCTTATCAACACGCAACAGTAAGCCCACCGCTACGAGACCGGAGAGCAGCGCACTCCCCCCGAAACTTAAAAAGGGCATCGTTAAGCCTTTGGTCGGCAAGAGTCCACTCGCCACACCCAAATTAATGAAAATTTGCACGCCAAACCAGACGCCAATCCCCTGCGCTAGCATTCCCGCAAAGAAGCGTTCCATTTTAACGGCGACGCGCCCAATTTCAAAGGCATTTCGGATGAGCCAATAATCCAAAAAGAGCACCAACAGAACCCCGACAAACCCTAACTCTTCCGCGACCACCGCCATAATAAAGTCGGTATGTGCTTCCGGTAAGTAGTAAAGTTTTTCGACCGATCCCCCTAAGCCCACACCAAACAATTCCCCACGTCCGAAGGCAATGAGGGAGTGTGAGAGCTGGTATGCCTTATCCAGCACGTATTCGGGGTCCCACGGATTGAGATACGCCAAAAATCGTCCTACACGCCACGGTGTGTCATAAATCATCCAGCTGACAAAGCAAATCACGACGATCAAGACGAAGAAGAAAATGTTGAGGGAGAGTCCACCTAAGAAGAGTAGCCCGAGCAATTCGGCCACAATCACGACCAAGGCCCCCAAGTCTGGCTGCTTCACAATTAACCCAGCAAGGAGCACCATAAGCATCGCCATGGGCAAAAAACCGCGTTGGAAAGAGTGCATGTAGTCTTGCCGCGACACGATATACCATGCCGCCATAAACAAGGCCGCAACCTTCATGACCTCTGTCACTTGTAGGTTCATCACCCCGAGGTTAATCCAACGCCGTGAACCATTCACCACACGACCGATCCCAGGAATCAGCACCAACCCGAGCAGTACTAGGGCCCCTAAAAAGATCCACGGAGCGAGCTTAAACCAGATCCGCATGGGAATCTGGTAGACCATGACGGCCGCCAAGGTTCCAATCGCAATACTTTGCAAGTGTTTGATTAAAAAGTACGTACTGTCCACCCCGTAACGGGCATTGTCTGCGAACATCGTCGTAGCAGAAAATACCATGACCGTACCAATGCCCAACAGGGAGAAGATGCACAGCATCACCTCCCAATTCAACCCCGTCGGAGTGGCTTGTCGAACAAACGGTTCTGCAACCGTTTTCGGCGTGGTCGTACGTTTAAAGAACACTTTGCTTTTCCTCGTTGGCCAAATGCTGAGCCCAAGCGATAAACTTCGCGCTGCGTTCAGCATAATCTTTAAACATATCCCAAGAGGCACAAGCGGGGGAAAGGAGAATCACGTCGCCCGGTTGACGACCTTGCCACAACCACGTCACCGCCTCTTCCAACGTTCCAAAGCGCTCCATCTCTAACGTCGTGGTGCTCAAGGCTTCATAAATCTTCGGAGCATCGCGCCCAATGAGCGCCACCCGTCCCGCGGCCTCTGCCAGTACCGGGGCCAACGGATGAAAGTCTTGCCCTTTCCCGTCACCTCCGAGCACAATCATCACACGGCGCTTTTGTAAGCGGAACCCTTCGACAGCAGCGAGCACTGCGCCCACATTCGTTCCCTTAGAGTCGTCCACCACAATCACGTCATCGTCGGTGCGTAACACCTCCTCGACACGGTGCTTTTCCCCGCCGTACGTCTTAAGCACCTCAATCGCCGGCAACACGGACAACCCTGTCGCTTCAATCATCAGCAAAGCGGCCATCGCATTCGTGGTGTTATGGCGTCCCAAAAGGCGAATTTCATCTTCGCGAATCACATCGACTAACCCAGAGGCTGAGCGCTTCACCACCGTCACAACGCCAGCCTCTTCGCGTAACCCGATATCCCCGAGTTGCGAGGGCTCATCAACTCCAAACGTGACTTGCTGGCCCGGATTCATCGGCGTGGGGGCACTCCAGCGCAACGTGGCCTCATCGGCGCGATTAGCAATACGCACCGTCCCTGGCGTGAAAATGCGTGCTTTGGCTTCCCCATAGGCATGCATGCTGCCGTGCCAGTCAAGGTGATCTTCAGTGAGGTTCAAAAAGGCCGCGGCATGACAATGCAAACTAAACGTCGTTTCTAATTGGAAACTGCTCAGTTCCAACACCCATGCTTCGGGTAACGTTTGGTTTTTTTCCGCGACCAAGAGTTCATGCACAGCGTTGGGGCCAATATTGCCTGCCGTAATCACCGTCTTTCCGCAGGCTTGGACCATCTTGGACGTGAGCACCGTCGTGGTCGTTTTCCCATTGGTACCCGTGATCCCAAACACTAAGGGATCATAGCCTTTGTCCGCTTTTAACCGGGCCAATTCGCGCGCAAAAAGCTCAATCTCCCCCACCACTTCAATCGCTTGGCGTCGCGCGGCCTCCACTAACGGAGCCGCCACGCCAAAGCGAGGCGAAATGCCTGGACTCATCACCACTAAGGACACCCCTTCGAGCAGCGACAACGCAAGCGACCCTGTCGACACCTCGACCCCTAAACGGTCAAACGTCTCGCGATTCGGAGGCGTCTGTCGGGTATCCGCCACACGAACGCTCCAACCGCGTTCGAGCAAATACTCGACACTGGCGAGCCCAGAGGCTCCCATCCCAATTACGAGCGCTTTGGCTTGCCCTTGTGTGACTGTCATCACCATGATTTTTATCCTACCTTAGCGAATCTTGAGTGTGCTCAAGCCGATTAAAACCAAAATAATTGTGATAATCCAGAAACGTGTAACGACTTGCGTTTCTTTCCAACCTTTCAATTCAAAGTGATGGTGAATCGGCGCCATTAAGAACACGCGCTTACCCCCAGACAAGCGGAAGTAAACCGTCTGAATCATAACGGAGAGGGTTTCCACCACGAAAATACCGCCCATCACGGCCAAAACCAACTCTTGACGGGTAATCACAGCCACGGTCCCCAAGCATCCGCCTAAAGCCAACGCCCCGACGTCTCCCATAAAGACCTGTGCCGGATGAGCATTAAACCATAAGAAGGCTAAGCCTGCCCCAAACAAGGCCCCCGTGATCACGACCAATTCGCCAGCGCCAGGGATATAGGGAAAGAGCAAGTAATTAGCGAAATCCGGACGCCCCACCACATACGCGAAGATCCCCAACGCAGCCCCGACCATGACGCTTGGTAAAATCGCCAACCCGTCGAGACCGTCCGTGAGATTCACCGCATTGGAACTCCCGACGATCACCACATAAGTGAAGATGACAAAACCGATCAAGCCAAAAGGCAGTGCCACATCTTTGAAAAAGGGAATTAAGAGGTGAATGTTTTTGGAGACATCCAAGGGAAAACCAGCGGCCCACCAGTTCGCCAAGGTGTCGGCCAACGTACCGTTGGCGGGCACCGAGAGAGCAAACCCCAAATACAGTGCCGCCAATAGTCCAATGACCGATTGCCAGCCAAACTTTTCGCGAGCGCTCATCCCTTTGGGGTTGTGATACACCACCTTACGATAATCGTCGATCCAACCCACTGCCCCGTAACCCAACGTCACAAAGAGTACGACCCAAATAAATCGGTTACTCAAGTCCGCCCACAACAGCGTAGAGAGCGTGATCGAAAATAAAATCAACGCTCCCCCCATGGTCGGGGTGCCGTCTTTCACTAAATGCGTTTTCGGACCGCACTCACGCACAGCCTGTCCATAGTGCATCGCGCGGAGCTCTCGGATCATCCAAGGTCCCAATACAAAGCCGATGGTTAACGACGTCAACGCCGCTAACACCGCACGTAATGTGAGGTAGTTAAACACATTGAACCCGGAATAGGATTCCGATAAAAAACGAAATAGACTCAAAAGCATGTTGTTCTCGTTTATCCGTCCTCAGAAGAGACGGTTGGTATTATTCTTTTTGTGTGAGTTGCGCCACCAGACGCTCTAACCCCATAAAATGACTCGCCTTGATCGTGACGACCCCGTGAGCGTCCTTGAGCAGTTCATACGCCTGCTCGCGACTCACGCTCACTGCCCCCTCACCAAAGGCGCAAGCCGCCTCAGCGCTCAAGGGACCAATAGCAATCAGTTGATCAATGCCGAGCGATTTGGCATACGCACCCACTTCGTGGTGAACGGCCTGAGCGTTTTCGCCCACTTCCCCCATGTCACCCAAAACAAAAATCTTGGGGCTCACGGGTTCCTGGGCCAATACACGCATCGCCGCTCGCACACTGTCGGGGTTGGCATTGTACGACTCGTCGATGATGTTCAGGTTGCCCGACGCACTTTTTTCTCGCGTGCCACGTCCTTTGATCGGCTGAAACGCTTCGAGACCCGCAATAATGGCTGCTAAGGGCACGCCCATTTCTCGTGCGGCAGCAAAAACGCCCAGCGCATTGTGTGCATTATGCTCACCCGCAATCTGAAGGCCAATCGCCACGAGGCCTTCAGCGTAATGCACCAGCAACCCTTCGGGGGTGAGTTCACCCCATACATCGGGTTGCATCTCGGCCTTGTCATGACTTAAGCCATAGGTCACAAAACGTACACCACGCGCAACCGCCAAATCGTGCCAAACGCCGAATTCAGGATCCGTGGCGGGTAGAACCGCGACGCCCTCGTCCATGAGACCCACAATGGCTAACCCATTTTCACGGGCACTTTCACGAACGCCGTCTAAAAATTCTTGGTGCTCACGCTGCGCATTGGTGACAAGCGTCAGCGTAGGACGAATGAAGGCTGCCAAACGCGCCATTTCGCCCCGATGATTAATGCCGGCCTCCACGACCCCCATCTCAATCCCATCGTGCAATCCTAAGAGGGTACGCGGTACACCCACTTCGTTATTGAAGTTCCCTTGCGTCGAGAGCGCGCGATCACCACAGTGCGCGGCTAATACACAGGCGAGCATTTGCGTCGTGGTCGTTTTCCCGTTGCTCCCAACGACCATCGCGAGGGGCAACGTAAAGGCTAAGC
>CAJJMF010000085.1 GCA_905192805.1 uncultured Sutterella sp.
CACCCCGTTTGCGTGGGGGCTGTGTGCGGTGCTCGGGGTGCTGTTGGTGCAAAAAATCGCAGCCGCCCGCCACACCCCGCGGTTTGATCGGTTTCAACGCCGCAGTGACCTCGCCCGTATCGGGACCTTAGCCTTGGGCGTTCTGTTGACGCTCACGGCGATTTTGACGAACACGCACGCGTGGGTGCTCTACTACCCCTTGATGGTCACCGGGGGCTTTTTCCTTGTCTTTAGTTTGTCGCTCACCCAAGGGATGAGCGCCTGTGAAGTCTTAGCGCGTAAGGGCTGGGCAATGCAACACCCGGGCATCCCGTTTCCGCCCGAGGCCGTCGCCTACACGCGGCGCCTCACCCAAGTCTGGTGTGGCTTTTTTGTCCTCAATGGTTTCGTCGCCTACGCCACGATCCGCTGGGCCCAAGCGGGCGATGTGGCCCCGTGGGGCTGGTGGAATGGGTGCTTGAGTTACGTCGCGATGGGACTCCTCTTTGTCGGGGAGTGGCTTTATCGTCGTGCCAAACTCCCGAGTCCCACCGGAGCGGCAATACGTTGACCAAAGGGATCGTGCTGGGGCTCACCCCCGCGGACGCAAAGCGTCTCATTGAGGGGCCCGCGAATCGTCGTTTGCCGAGTGGCGCTGCCCCGTCGGAGACGTCCACCAGAACCAATGCAACCAGCGCAACCAGCGCAACCCGCGAAACCACGGCGAACGTACCCGAAAAACCCTTCACCCCGAAGCGTTTGCGTTAAGGAATGTCTGATGAGCTCTACGGATGCGTTTCTCCCTGACGAAGTCATGCCCCCCGAACAATTTATTCCGGTCGCCGATTGGTTACGTGCGGCCGCCCAAACGCCCACGCGTCTCATTGCCGAGACGCCCCGAGGCGCGGTGACGGGCGAGCGCTTTGTCGCGGATGTGCTTGAGGCGATCGAGGCGATTCGCCTGCATTTTCCTCAAAATCAGGCGGTCGATACGCTGATTGACTCGGGCGACTCCACCTACGACTTTACGGTGCTCTTCATTGCGACGCTCGTGGCCGGGCACACGCCCATCTTAACCGGCAGCCCAGTGCTCGACAAGGCGATGAGCGCTTCGTCTGAGCGAGTGATGCGCCTTGTGCGCTCAAGGACAGAAACGGAAGCCCACCTCACGGTTGAGATGCCCACGCTCGTGGCCACCTGTGTGATTCCGGCGAGGGATCCGACGGTGCCCGTGACCCTGCCTCCCGTGAGCGCGATCCCCGCGCTCTCAGAGACGGCCACGCTCGTGCTCTACACCTCGGGGAGCTCCGGGGCGCCCAAGCGTATCGAGAAAACCCTGCAACAAATGCAGGCCGAAATGCACACCTGGGAAAGCGATCGGTTTCAAACCCGCTGGGATGTGGACGATTACGACGGGGCCTACGTGGCGATGACGGTCGATCCGCACCATCTCTATGGGCTCACCTTTGGGGTCTTTTATCCCATGTCTGGCGCGATGGTGATGGTGGACGAGCGCCTGCGCTACGAAGAGCAGTGTGTGGCCTTGGGAGAACGCCTCGCGACGTCGGATAAACGCTGGGTGCTCGTGACGACCCCCACCTTTATGGAACGCCTCTCGATGCCGATGACGCATCCGCCCCTCTCAGGGATGAGCGCGGGTGGGGTCTTAACCGAGCGCGCGTGGGAGCATTGGTGCCGCTTCGTTGGGGTGCCGTTGGACGAAATTTATGGCTCGACCGAGACAGGGGTCGTGGGACACCGCTACCATCGGTTTGAGGATCGGGTGGCCGTTGCGGAGCACCCTTGGCGCATCACGACGATGGCAACGATTACGCTTGAAACGCATGAAGGGGAAACCCGGGCGCGGTTACGTAGCCCCTTACTTCCGGCGGACGAAGCCCCAGCGGGGCGCCTATTGGACGACCGACTGACGCTAGAGGGCGAACGCGCGTTTCGCCTCTTGGGTCGCGCGGATCGGATTGTGAAAGTGGGCGAAGAGCGGATCAGTTTGGCGGACGTGGAAGCGGCCCTCAAAACGACGTTGGGGCTCACGGCCTACTGCTGTCGGGTGCGACGCGCGGGGCGCGATCAAATCGGGGCGGTGGTGGTGAGAGCTACATCCCCCACGTATGACCCGAGTGCGCATATACCCTACCGGGCGGCCTTACGGGGGGTCTTAGCGCCCTTGGCGATTCCGCGACTCTGGCGCTCGGTCGACGAGTTACCTACGAACGCGCGCGGTAAAGTGGATCGTGTGGCCTGTGAGGCCCTCTTTCGGGAGGTGCCCGACGCACGAGGAGAACGAAATGACGAATGAGGATACGATGCGTTGTCCAACGCTCAATTGGACGGCGATGAGCGAGGAGTCGTGTACGGTGCGCTTTGCGCTCGCGGAGCGCCCAGGGGTCTTTGCAGGGCACTTCCCGACGCAGGCTGTGTTGCCGGGGGTTGTGCAAGTGCGCTGGGTGCGTGAGGTGTTACGCGCTTGGGAAGGGCGACGGAGTAGCGCTCAGGGGCTCGAGCCCCTGACGTTGAGCGCCATTACGCAGATGAAGTTTGTGAAACCCGTGATGCCCGAGGATACGGTCGAACTCGTCTTAACGCGCGGGAAAACGTCCCCGACGGTAATTGAATTTCATTATTACGCCCTGCGTGGGGGCGAGCGACTCTTAACCGCACAAGGGAAGGTACGCACGCATCGTGCGCTCGTTCTGGGCGACACGATAGTACCCAACCAACGCGAGGGCGCCTTATGAGTCGCCCCGTGAACCCCGCCGAGCACCAGGGCTACTATGTGCTCATTCCCTGCTACAACCATGGAGCGACGCTCGCAGGGGTGGTTGAGGCGATTCAACGCCTAACGCTGCCCGCCGGGATCGACGCGACGACGCTCCCCATTTTGATTGTGGATGATGGCAGTAACGAGGCAACCGCCCGCGAAATTGATCGGTTAGCCGCCGAAAACCCCTCGGTGACGGCGCTCCACTTAGCCGTCAATTCCGGCAAAGGCGAAGCCGTCTTAGCGGGTCTTCGCTGGGGGCAGGACGCAGGGCTCACGCATGCCTTACAGGTCGATGCGGATGGGCAGCACGAGATCGCGAAAGTGGCGGACTTAATCAGCACGTCGCTCGCTGAACCCGAGGCGCTCGTCTCAGGGCGCCCGGTGTATGACGCGTCCGTTCCCAAAGGCCGCTTAATCGGCCGCTACGTGACGCACGTCTGGGTCTGGATTGAAACCTGGTCCTTAACGATTAAAGATAGCCTTTGTGGGTTTCGCGTTTATCCCGTTGCGCGTACGCTCGCGGCCGCTGCCCCCGATCGGTTTTTCCTGTTAGGGAAACTCGGGCGCCGCATGGACTTTGACATTGAAATCATGGTGCGCTACTACTGGACGGACGGCGTGGTGCGCTTTGTCCCCACGGCCGTGGTCTACCCCGAAGGGGGCATTTCGCACTTTAATGTCTGGCGCGATAACCTACGCATCAGTGCGATGCACACGCGGCTCTGTATCGCGTCCTTTTTTGCGATGCCTGCTCGCGTTTGGCGTCAGCTGACGGGTAAAACCGATCACCGAGCGGAGGGTGACGTAGCCGTTGCTTCCGCGTCGAGCCACTGGGCGACGATGAAAGAGCGTCGTGCGTTAGTGGGCATCCTCGGGTTTGAAATTCTCTATGGGCTCTATCGCCTAGGCGGTCGGGCGTTCTTTAATGCCGTGCTCTTTCCCGTGATGCTCGTTTTTTGGCTCACCGGTCGTCGCCAGCGACAAGCGATTGAACACTTTCTCTCGCGGGTACAGTGGGCACGAAGCCAAGCGGGGCGTGGTACCACCGACGTAACGAGTTTTGACGTCTTTCAAACGTTTGGCCACAGTATTCTCGACCGGTTGCTCGCGTGGCGAGGCGAATTGCGTCTTGGCACGGGTGTGACCTTTGCGGACGAACGCTCCCGCCAAACCCTCGTTCCGAGTCAGCCGGGCGAACGGGGGAAACTCCTCTTCGTTTCGCACTTAGGGGTGGCTGAAGCCTGCCGCGCGATCGCGGCCTTGGATCGCCACCAAGTCGTGAACGTCTTAATGTTTGAAGCGCATGCGCAACACTTTAAACGCATGATGGCCAAATGGGCGCCGGACTCACAAACCGCGATTTGGGCGGTGGATGACTTGGGGCCCGATACCTTAGAGGCGCTCGAAGCGGCGCTCAATCGTGGCGAATGGATTGCGATTGCGGCGGACCGACTGCCTGTCACGGAAGGCCGCGAGGGCGGGAGCCATAACACCGTGACGGTGCCCTTCTTGGGGGCGCCTGCACGCTTTCCGATTGGCCCCTACGTGTTAGCGGAATGCCTGAAAGCCGCCGTCGTGACGCTCTTTGCGGTACGCACGGGCGACACCATTACGATTCATTCGGCCCCCTTTGCGGAGCGCATCGAACGCGAAGTGGTGCCGGGCATGAGTCGTCGCGAAGCGCGACGTCGCCACTATCGCACGTGGGCCCAACGCTATGCGGAAGTCTTGGGCCAGATGGCCGTCGCGTACCCGCAGAATTGGTTTAATTTTTACGATGTGTGGGCGGGCGTGACGGAGAGCGAACGGGCGGTGAATGACACCTCCGAGATGCGATCTCGCACGAGCGCCACACACGGGGAGGACACCCCCCATGACTAAGCACGCCACGCTTTTTGCCGAGACCACGATCGAGGTGATCCCATCCTTTCACGAGGCAGACCCTCTAGGGGTCGTTTGGCATGGCAACTACCTCAAATACTTTGAACGCGCCCGCGAAGTGCTCTTTCGGGCCCTTCACTACGACTACCAAACAATGCGTGAGACGGGCTACGCTTGGCCCGTGATTCATGTGGACCTTGACTACCGCCGGGCGATGGTGGTCGAATCCCCGTATCGGGTCTGGGTAGGGATTGTCGAAATCGAAAACCGCTTAGTGACCCGTTATCAGATTCGCGAGGGGGGGCTCGCGACCGAGAGCCCTCTCGTGGGGGCACAGGTCCTCACAGAGCGTCGTCCCAAAGGGCTCATTGCCGTGGGCGAAGTCGTACAGATGGCGATGGACATTCATACCCGCGAGGGGCAGGTGGTCTCGCCTAAAATCCTCTTTGAAAAACTAGGAGTGCCGTATCCATGGGAAGCGTAAACGTCAAAGGGGGCCGTTGGGCCCGGCAATGCGTGGTGGCCTTGAGTGGCTTCACGTTAGGGATGGGGATGCTGATAGGGATGGTGCCCCAAGGCTTGGCGGCGGAGTCCCCCGTCGCCAATACGGTATCCAATACCGCTACGGAAAGCTCGGTCGCCGAGACGCTCGCCAAACTCACCGAGGGCGGGTGGAGGGACGCACGAGGCGACCGCCAGGTCCTCGCGACAACGCTCAAAGCGGGGCTCATTACGCGGGCCAACTTTGTGATGCGCCGCACCTTTCACGCGCAAGGCTTAACCCTCACGAGCCGTGGGGACGTCGATGCCACGAATCCCAACGAATGGGTGTGGAACCAAACGCGACCCTTCCCCCAACGCTATCGCGTTAAGGGCACCACGATTACGGTGGAACGTGCGGGCGCGGCGCCCGAGGTGATGGACTTGAATGGGAACCCTCAGGTCGCTCAGTTTGCGTCGCTCTTTAAAGGACTCGTGACGCTTGACGTGAGTGCGATCGAAGCGCACTTTACAGTGGACGCGTTTTTGCGGGACCCGAAAGGCAAAGGTTGGATCGCGGTCTTACACCCCACGGAGGCACTCTTAGCGAAAGCCTTTCGTCAGGTGGTGTTGCGCGGCAACCCGACGCTCAGTGCGATCGAATTGTTGACGCCCGATGGGGACGCCACCGCGGTGACGTTAAGCCCCTATACGCCCGCTGAGTCGGCTGGGGCACCCACCCCCTAGGTAGGGCGGGGGGCTTGCGTGTTCTGAAGGAGGGTTAACGCATGACGGTTCGCTTCAACCATGACACAACGAACGCATCCGCTTCGCCCGAGACGGGCGGGGCGGAAGACGGGCGTGCGTCGCGGTTTCAGCGCCTGCGTGCGATCCTGTGGATGGCCCTCGTGGTGATGACGGCCCTCGGACTTTTTTTCTCGGGGAGCTTCACGCGTATTGAAACCGATGTGATGGCGCTCCTTCCGGTCGACGACGAGACGGCGTTGTCGCTTGAGGATCAACGCGCGTTAACGGATACGCTCTCCGGGCAACTCCTCTGGGTCGTGGAAGGGGAAAAAGAGGACGTGGAGGCGCTCTACGTGGGATTGGCCAAGTCGGGCCTGGTGACGCACCTCCGAGGGCCGATGACCGCCGCCATGGAAGCCGCCTGGGGGCGGGCTGCGTTTGACGCGCGTTTAGCGCTTGCGGACCCCAGAACCCTCACACACGATTGGACCCTGCCCCATGCTGCGCCCGAGCGCCCCAGGGAAGGGGAGCAGGCAGAGAACGCCACACCACCTGGCGTCAGTAAGACCCTCTCGCTTCTTTTTTCGCCCGTGGGGCCACGTGGCAGTGAAGTCGTTAACGATCCTTTCCTCTTAACGCGCCAATCGCGGTTATTGCAGGCCACGCCTCGCACCGTTACGGTCCACGATGGCTGGCTCACGGTGACGGGTGAACGCGATACCCCGAACGCCCCCCGGGCCTGGTTACTGTCGGGGAGCGTGGCCCAGGGACACGCCGCGGGCTTAGCCGCCCGAACCACTGTCGAGGCGTTAACCACGCTCGAAGACGAGGTCCGCTCACGCGCGAAGGCGCAAGCGCGTCACGTTCAGATATGGCACCAAGGCGCGATTTGGCATTCGGCCGAAGCTGCCCAACGCGCTCAAACCGATATGACGCGCCTAGGGGGCGCGAGTATCGTACTCTTGGCGCTCCTGCTACTCGCTGCCTACCGGAGTCTCTTACCCTTGGTTTTAACCTTCACGTCGATTGCCGTTGGGGCGATCGTCGGGATTGCCGCCACGATCGCGGTTTTTGGCTCGATTCATAGCTTGACTCTCGTGATGTGTTTAAGCCTCGTGGGGATTTGTGCGGACTATACGACCTATGTCGTAACACGGCGCCGCTATGGGGCCGCGCACGAGCGTGGCTCCGCAACGATCGCAGCGCTACGCCCCACGCTCTGGCATGCGCTCCTTTCGACCGTGGCGGCTTACGGTCTTATGGGCTTGGCACCCTTCCCAGGGTTACGGCAATTGGCGCTGTTTGCGGTCGTGGGGATCGCGAGCGCGTGGCTGACCGTGATGTGGGTGTTTCCGTTTTTTGTTGCACGGATTGACGCGATTGGCGCGCCCGCGCCACGGTTCGTGCCCGCCGTTACTCGGGTAACCCAACACCCCCGTGCGGTGCGCGTTTTCGTCCTTCTCTGGACGCTCGTTGCCCTCACGGGACTTGTGACGGCGCACTATAGTGACGACGTGCGGATGCTGCAAACCCCGAGTGCGACCTTAACGGCGCACGAAGCGGCCATCAAAGCGCACTTAGGGGAAGACATGAGTCAAACGGGATTTGTGGTGACGGCCCCCGATGCCGAGACGCTGCTCAGCCGGCTCGACGCGCTACGCCAAACGCTTGCCCCTTGGGAAGCCAAGGGGATCGTCATCCCGTCCGTGACCGCCTTTCCGTTACCCGAAGCGACGCAAGCGGCACTTCGCCAAACGTTGCGTGACGCCTGGGGACCCTTACAGAGAGCGTATGCGGACGCCGGGATAGCGCTCACCACCCCAAACTTACCGCCCGTCTATTCGTTACGTGACTGGTTAGCGAGCCCCTTAGGGGAGGCGAGTGCGTGGATGCTACGTACCCCGGAGACAACGCAGGATCTAGGTGTGGCTGACCGCCCATCCCGAGCGCCTTACCTCGCGATGATCCCGGTGCGCTTAACCGACGTGGGGCGTGCGCAAGGTGCGCAGGTCGCCGAGGCCCTTAAGGCGGCGGGCGAAGCGATCCCGGGCGTGGTGTGGCAAAACCGCCGGGCAGCGATTGAACGCGCCTTAGGGCACACCAAGACAACGCTCTTTTGGCTTTTGGGCGCCTCGGTACTCGTCTTAAGTGCGAGTCTCATTCACCGTTTTGGACGACGCCGTGGCGTGAAGGCGAGTGGCGTCTTAGCGCTCGCGCTTCTGACGGCCTTGGCCAGCACGGTAGTGATTGGGGAACCCATCAATCTCTTTAGTCTTTTTGCCCTCATTGTGGTTTTGGGGGTCGGGATTGACTACGTGGTCTATTATGGGGACTTTCAAGCCGAGCCCGAAACGAGCCTACGGGCGATGACGGTGGCGCTTCTTTCGACCCTCTTTTCGCTCGGGATTTTAACCTTGAGTGGGACGGCGGCGGTGGTCAATTTTGGCTGGGTGTTAACCGTGGGCGTCGCGAGTGCGTTTGTGTTGGCGCCCTTGGTCTTAACCGACGCGAAGGCCGTGCGAACAGTCGCGAAGACGCCCAGAAACGATAAGGAATCAAGAACGTGATGCGTACGTCACCCTCCCTTTTTTCTCCCCGACGTATAGTGACCCTTGCCTCGTGGGCAGGGGGGAGCCTCCTCGCCTTTATGATGCTTGCGGGCTGTACGACGATGACGTCAACCACAACAACGATCGAGGCGGGTGAGCACGAGGCGGCCTTTAACGTGACGCCCGACGTGCGGCTGCCACTGCCCTCAGCGGTGTGTTCCGTGGGAGAAACGAGTGCTACGCTACTCACCTTTGACTATGCGGGGAAAACCCATCCGTTGATTGCCTTGACGCGCTGTAGTGCGGGTAAAGCGGGGGCAGGGCCACGCCTCACGATGTGGGGATTAACGACAACGGGGATGCGACTCTTTACGATTGACTGGGAAGGCACGCACGTGGCGGCGCAGTCACACCTCCCCCCTCAGGTGGCCAAAACGATCGCGGGCCTACCCGATTCCCGCCAAGTGTTAGGCGACTATGCACTCGCGCATTTAACCCTGAGCGAGTGGGCCCCCTACTTAGCGAAGGCCGTGGGAGCGAAGGGGCCGTTGACCTTGACGGACGACGAGGCGGGGACGCGTACGCTGCGCGATGCGGCGGGGAACGTCCTCGAGACGATCACGTATACGAATACCGATACGAACACCGCTACGAACACCGCTACGCGTGAAGGGCGTAAGCGCCTTCCCGCGCGACTCGAGCAGCGGGTCTTTCACTACCGGATTACGTTTGAAGCGCTCCCGATGGACGACTTTACGATTCCTACCAACGATTAACAACGCACGAAGGCTAACGACACAAAGGACAGAGTATGAAGTGGAGAATACGGGCGATGGCGGGGATTAACGCCTTAGGCGACACGGTGAGCGCTATGCGTGAGGCGTGGGCACAGAACCGAGCGCCGGGGATGCGACGATTGCCCGACAATTTACGGCTCACCTCCGGCAAAACCCCGTTTTATGGGTTTGCGGTAGGCGACTTAGCCCCGTTGCCGCCCCATACCCCCCGCGAACACACCTCGCGCAATAACCAACTCCTCTGGACGGGGGTAGCGCGCGATGAGGACACCTGGAAGGCCTTGTTAGGAAGCGTGGCCCCTGATCGCGTCGCGGTCGTCTTAGGCACGAGCACTTCGGGCTCGCAAGAAGCCTTGGCGTGGGTGAGCGGGGAGAACCCTGCGTGGGAGGCGTCCCCAACCCCTTATGCCTTGACGACGGAGCCCTTTTCCGGCTGGGCCCAAGAAATGGGCGATCCGGCCCGCTTTTTAGCGCGAACCTTGGGGCTCACGGGCCCAGCGTACGTGGTGTCGACCGCCTGCACCTCGTCCGCGCGTGCCCTCATCTCGGGCGCCCGTTTGATCGAAGCGGGACTCGTGGACGCAGCCATCGTGGGGGGCGTGGATACCTTGGCGCAAATGCCTTTAAATGGGTTTGATGCGCTGGGGGTGTTGGCCAGCGACTTAACCCAACCCTTGAGTCGCGATCGCGCGGGGATTACGATTGGGGAAGCGATGGGGTTAGTGTGGCTCGAGCGTGCGCCCGACGGGGCGAGCCCGTCCGAGGGGCTTTACCTCTTGGGTTGGGGCGAAAGTAGTGATGCGTACCATATGTCGTCCCCTGAACCCGAGGGGCGCGGCGTGGAAGCGGCGCTTCGTCACGCCCTTGCGCTGACGGGCCTCGCGCCCGAGGCGATCGATTACGTGAATCTGCATGGCACGGGGACACGGCAAAACGACAGCGCGGAGTGTCAGGCGATCGCGCGGGTGTTGGGCGACAAGGCGTGGGTGAGTTCCACTAAGGCCTTAACGGGACACACGTTAGGGGCGGCGGGCATCACCGATGCGCTCCTCACCCTGGGGCTGCTTGAGGCAGGGGGTGGTGTGCTGCCCGGCCAATTTGACCCCGTTTGGGGGGCAAGTGGCGTTATTTCCCCCGCAGGAAGCGTATGGGACGTGACGGTCGCGCACGTGCGTCGTGTGGGGTACCGCGTATCGGTAGCATAGGGCG
>CAJJMF010000086.1 GCA_905192805.1 uncultured Sutterella sp.
GGAGTCTCCTTAGATATAGGTTGAGTCTTTTGAGGGTTGGGCCCGTAGCGTGACGACACACGCTACGGGTTTTTTTCGTCCCGCGTCAGGGCAAACGCCAATCCCTTTTTTTGGGACCGAACCTTAGGCTAACTTGTGGGGCGTCCTCAGAGCTCCTATACTCTATAAACTACTCTTGCCGCAATTCACTCTTTTTCCCAAACGCCGTACCATGATTCCCGAGGGTTTTATTACCAGCTTACTTGACCGTGCCGATATCGTCGACGTGATCGGGCGTTATGTGCCACTCAAGAAGGCTGGTCGCAATATGCAGGCGTGTTGCCCTTTTCATAAGGAAAAAACGCCCTCCTTTTCAGTCAGTCCCACGAAACAGTTTTACAAGTGTTTTGGTTGCGGGGTCTCGGGTAACGCCATCGGGTTTGTCATGGCCTATGAGGGGCTAGATTTCCCCGAGGCGGTGCGTAAAGTCGCGGGTTTTTATGGGATGACTGTGCCCGAAGACACCTCACCCGCGCGAGCACGTCAACGGGAAAAGTCTCGTACGCTTACCGACTACATGGCAGAAGCAGCCGGTTTTTATACCGAAAAACTTCGCACTGCCCCTCGGGTCATTGACTATTTGAAGGCTCGAGCGATTCATTCCGATACCGCCGAACGATTTGGTCTAGGCTACTCGCCCGATGAGTGGCACAGCCTAAAGGATCTCTTTGGCCCCCGCTATGAGGATAAGGCGCTCGAAGAGTGCGGTTTGGTGAACGTTAAAAATGATCGCCGTTACGATGCGTTCCGTGGTCGCTTGATGTTTCCCATTCGTAATCCCAAGGGGCAAGTGATCGGGTTTGGCGCTCGAACCCTCAACGGGGATGAGCAGCCCAAATACCTCAATAGTCCCGAAACGCCGATCTACCACAAGGGTAGTGAGCTCTATGGGCTTTATGAAGGGCGCGAAGCTATTCATCAGAAGGGGCGAGCGATTGTCTGTGAAGGTTACATGGACGTGATTCAACTCTCCCAGGCAGGCTTTACTGAGTCCGTTGCTGCCTTGGGAACGTCCATTACCACCGAACACGTCCATAAGCTCTTTAAGTTGGCCGATACGGTGTATTTCTCGTTTGACGGGGATACGGCGGGACGTAAGGCGGCACGTCGAGCTCTGGAGGCGACTTTACCCGTGATCACGGACGTGCAAAAGGCAGGCTTTATTATCTTGCCCCCAGAGCACGATCCCGATAGTTTGATTAAAGCCGAAGGCCCTCAGGCCTATGAGGCTGAAATTGACAAAGCCTATACGTTGACGGGGTTTGTGAAGCATTTGCTCTTAGAAGGCAAAGAGCTCATGTATGCCGAAGAGCGTGCCAAGATCGTTGCCGAAGCGAAACCGTTAGTGATGGCGATGCAAAACGCCCCGATCTTGCGTCTCACGCTCATTAAGGAAATCGCCGGGATTGCACGCTTGACGTCCGATGAAATTCAGCGTCAGTACGGACTAATGACGGCAGCACCGCGCCCCAGTGTCGCGAGTGGGTATGACCGTGGTTCACGTTTTGGCAATCATCGACGTGCTCCTCTTGAGCGTCGTGTGCGGGTGAAGGATATCCGTGAGCGGATGATTCAGCTCTTTTTGGCCTATCCCTCGTTGCTCTCCACGTGGAGTCACCAAATTGAAGAGGAATTTTTAGAGGCAGACCATCCGCTTTCGCAAGAAATTGTGGCGCTCTGGCGCGCTTCGGTGGACGAGGATGGGCATCCCGTGCGTTCGGCTGCGGCGCTCTTACAAGGTTTGGGTGCGAGTGATTCCCTCGATTACTATCAGAGTTTATTAGCTGAAGAAATTGATGTGGATACTCCCTTTGAAAGTGCTGATTTGGAAATGAAGCGCGCGTTTGTTGAAATCGAGCTCGAACGTGTGAAGGGCCGTATTGAAATGGAGGCACGCTCCGGGGTGACCGATGCGGAGATTTTACGTCCGCTTATCGAGCGTCGCGAAGAGTTACGTCAACTCATCGTGCGGCTTTCCGCGGAAGAACGTAATTACCGTCAACGGCTCGACTTACAAAAACGTTGGGAAAAAGATCGTGAATTTCAGGAGACCCAACGCGGTGGGGGCGACAGTCCGCTCGCTTTATCCGACCATCCGATTGTTCGAAAACTCCAAGAGCACTTGCGTGGACAGGACGGAATCAAGAGTGCAACCACACAAGTAGAAGCCGTTCAGGCGCTCGTGGATGGGGAAGCCCATCCCGCCCCCATCAAGGGGCCGACGGCGGCGCCGTCGACGAGTCCAAAACGGGCTTCGGGTTCGCAAGGTTGGGGAGCGGGAGCTCCCAAACAAGGATTTGTTCGCCCGCCCGAGACCGTTCCGTCTGCTGACGAGACTCCCGCGTCGGAGACGACAGCCTCGACCACGAATGCAGTGGGAGGAGCCGTGGCCGCGCTGGCTGCCGTGAACGCTCTGCAGGCACAACGGATCCCCCAGCAAAGTGCTCCAGCCGAGGATTGGGAGCTCGCCCTATCGGAAGCCAATGAGGCGGCCAGCGAAGGGGCTTGGGAGACGATCGATGCGGTGAGTGGTGCGCATTGGGCTCCCGACGATACGAGTGCGATGATGCCATCCGATATAACGGTCGACGCCGATGACGACGAACAAGCCTATCAGTTTGAAAACGAGTTTTTGGACGATCCGTCGGAGTAGACAAGAAAAACGACGCCTTTTTCCCCTAAAGACTAGGGCGAAGTTGGCTCAAAAGAGCTAGGCGTTGGAGCTCAAAGCTCGTTACAATTTGGGCAGTTTGATTGGTGTTGCCTCCCTAGCGTGATGATCACAATGTGGGGAGGATGAATCCCTGGGAGTGCGTCTGTCGCTTACCGCACAGAACCCCAGAGGATGGGCAACCGAAAAAAGAATAAAAATTGGAGGAAAAAAAGGATGCAACACTCCGCGAAATTGGCTAGCGCACTCTTTTGCGCTTTGTTGACGATGTCGGGCCTTGCTGAAGCCAAACTTCGTCTTGGGGTGCTCCCAGCAGCCGATTCGATTGTTCTGTATACGGCTCAGGATAAGGGGCTTTTCCGTGAAGCTGGGTTAGACGTGGAAATTATTCCCTTTAAGTCAGCGTTGGAAATCGGTGCCGCCATGCGAGCCAATCAGCTTGACGGTCATTTTGGCGACTTAATGAATGTGTTGAGCCAGAATGCACGTGGCGTGCCCCAGGCGGTGGTCTTAACGACAACGCATACGAGTGCCGCACAGCGCAACTTTGCTATGGGCACTTCGCCTCAGGCGGCTAACGATATTAAGGAGTTAGCAGATCTAAAGGGTACCGATACGGCCATGAGTTCGTCGACCATCATTGATTACTTGTTGGATCGTATGGCGCAAGAGGCTAAGCTTCCGGATGGCGCCCTCAAACGTGTCGAAGTCAAACAGATCCCTATTCGTTTGCAGATGTTGCTCTCAGGGCAAACACCGACGGCACTCTTGCCCGAGCCGTTAGTCTCGGTGGTGCAAGCCAAGGGGGGACGTGTTATTTGGGATGACCGTCAACTCGACGAGACACAGGCCGTGGTAGCCCTGAAAAAGACTGAACTCACGCCCGACAATATCAAGGGGCTCCGTAGTGCCGTTGCTAAAGCCGCTAAGCTGATTGAGTCCGATCCGGATACGTATCGCGCGGTGATGGTTGAAAAGGGCTTGCTCCCGAAACCCGTGGCTTCGCACTACACAATGTTGCGTTTCTCGCTGTTTAAGACGGCTGACGGTTTACCGCCGTTACCGAGCGCAGAGGAAGTCAAACGCGTGGGCGACTGGATGCTTTCCCATAAGATGCTCGATACGTTACCGCGTTACGAAGACGTGGTCGTACCCGCCCAGCCCTAATGAATGCCAGAGTAAGGGGAATAGGTTGTCCGAGGTTGGATTAAAACTCCGAGTCACATCACTCGGTATCGGCTACGACAAGGAAACGGTGCTAAACGCCCTGTCGTTTACGTTACCAGCGGGGGGCTCGCTCGCCGTTATTGGTGAGTCGGGCTGTGGAAAATCGACCCTGTTGACAACCTTAGCTCAATTACATCCCGCGCTACAGGGCACGATTCACTGGGAAGACGAGACGGGTCGATCCGTCTCTCTCTCCGAACGTCGTGTCAGTTTCGTGTGGCAACGCTTAGGGCTCTTTCCTTGGAAACGGGTCCAAGATAATTTACGGTTACCGCTACAGTTACACCCCGACATTTGTCCAGAAAGTGAACGCGAAAGTCGTGTGACAGCCCTGATTGAACAGTTGGGGTTAACGGGACTCGAACGTCGTTTCCCATCAGCGCTCTCGGGAGGACAAAACCAACGCCTCGCTCTGGGCCGCTCCCTCATTTCCCGCCCCGAAGTGCTCTTTATGGATGAGCCGTTTTCGGCGTTGGATGCACTGTTACGCGAGCGACTTCAAGATCATCTGCGTGCTTTACGCCAATCCCATCCCGGCACGATGATCTTTGTGACCCACGATATCCGGGAAGCCGTGTTCTTAGGGTCTCATATCCTCATGCTCTTTCCAAAAGCCACAGGACGAGCCCCCATCTTTTCGGAAAATGACGCCTTTATCCCGGAATGGGGCTCCTCGGATCGTGAGTCGACGCACTTTGAAGCCACGGTTCGTCACATTCACAAAACGTTGATGCAACAAGACGTTCATGACGCTGTCAATGCTCAGAACACTAAGGAGGGGCTATGATCAAACTCATAGGGCGTTATGCATTAGGGTTTGCCGTGCTCGCGTTTTTGTGGGAAGCGGGATCGCTGAGTATGGGCGAAACGTTACTACCGAGCGTTGAATCGACCGTAAAGGCGTTCATCGAAGCCCTTCAAACCAGCACCTTCTGGGCCGCCGTAGGCATCAGTACCTGGCGTTTAGCGATTGGATTGTTAGCGGCCGTGGCGGTTTCCTTTCCCTTGGGACTGTGGATGGGGCATTGTTCGCGAGCAGACAAACTCCTCAGTCCGCTTCTCTTTATCACGTTTCCCCTTCCTAAAATTGTGTTATTGCCGGTCTTTTTCACGTTGGTCGGCCTCGGGGATGCCTCGCGCATTTTATTAATTGGTTTAACGGTGGGGTACCAAATCCTTGTCATTATTCGTGATGAGGCACTGAATTTGGATCCCGCCTATATGAAGAGTTTTCGCTCGATGGGAGGGACTCCCTCCCAAGCCATTTGGCATGTGTATGTGCCCGCGGCCTTACCGTCCCTTTTTACGGCACTGAAGGTGGCAGCGGGTACGGCAATGGCGGTGTTGTTTTTAGCCGAAAGTTTTGCGACGACCTCGGGTCTTGGGTATCTCATTATGGATGCTTGGGGGCTCGGTGATGTCCTCAACATGTTTGTGGCGATTTTGGGGATGAGTTTTTTAGGGTTAGCTCTCTACGGGTTGATTGTGATCTTAGAGCGCGTACTGTGCCCATGGTCCGTGCGTGGTAATGTCCGTCGCTAGCGCCCATTCCTCCTTTTTGTGTTCACTTTCGCTTAACTGTGTCCAAAATACCTCAGAGTAGGAGGAAGGGGGTGATTTTGTCTCAAAAAATACACAAAGCCTACGGAGACAAGGGGTTCGAAGGTGTGTTTGGGCTAAAAATGACCGAAAAAAGGGAGGGTTTACCGCAAAAAAATGCAAAATTCTATTAGTAATTCCCATTAGATGACATACCGAAGTGCGTTCAGATGTGGCATTATTTCCTAATCACGCTTGTGAAGTTTTGTCAAGTCTCGGGATGTTAATTTTTACAGCGTTCTGAAAATAGATTCAACATCTCGGTATAAAAGTGGATTGACCGCTTCCGAGCGCGACATTTTGCTGTGCACTCAACTGTCCCATCCTATGGGTGATGAATGTAGAGCAAAGTGCAATGCGAGAATCCACAGTCTCAAACGCATATCGCGTTTAGTTACGCGTCCTCTGGCAATCCTGTGAGTAGCAATACGGCTCCTGAGGCATATAGACGTATATCCCTAGGAGTAATAATTGAGGGAAGGTATGGCTCAAAAGAAGACATCGACGAAAAAAACGCAGACCGTAGAAGCGGTGGCAGATACGGCAGAACAGATAACTGCGTCCACGACCAAAAAAGCGTCGAAAGTAACGGAAGCAACCCTAAAGACCTCTGGGTTGACGTTGTCCGTTGAGACCGAATCGACACAAAAGCCCGTGAGCAAATCGAAGCGTAAAGCACGTTCGATCGAGGTGACGACTGCTGAGCTTGAACCGACCCCTATGACAACGAAGCGTACGAAGACCAAAGCGAATCCGCCTGTGACTGAACAAGCACCCTCTGAGACTGAACCGAAAACTTCCCGACGCCGTAAGATTGCTGTGTCTAAATTGACCCTTCAGGAGGTCTCCAAGGCAGAAGAGGTCGCCGAAACCCCCGCAAGCGAACCCGTGAGTAAACCCAAGCGTGTGAGCAAACGGGCGAAAGCGAAAGTAGAGACGCCCGACGCGCCGAACACCGACGCGACCCATGAAACGGCGGGCGTTGAGGCGAGCTTAAAGAAGCCACGTCAGCGTCGCTCAACGAAGACGGAGACGGCGCCCGTTGCGACGCAAGTGAGTACCGAGGCGACGACGGTTGCTGAGGCACCGGCTAAGGCGCGTCGTAAAAAGACGAAAGTGGCTGAGGTAGAGGACGTGCGTCCTGTGGAAACCGACACGGTCGACGAAGCAAGCACCAAACCGGCTAAAAAACGCACGAGCACGAAAGCGAAGAAAGTGACGGTACAAACGCCTGAATTGCCCCTCGAGGACAGTGCCAAAGCCGAAGAGGTAGCGGCACCCGCTAAAAAAGCCAGAACCAAGAAGGCCAAGGCTGAGGCGGCTTCGGAGCAACCGGAGCTCCTTCATCGCGACGAAGAGACCGTCGCAGCGACGAGCGTGGAAGAAACGGCGGAAGTTAAGGCTGAAAAGTCCAAAAAAGCCAAGGCGAGTAAGCCTAAAGCCAGTAAGTCAACCAAAGCCAAGGGTAAAGCCAAAGCCAAAGCGAAAACGGATAGTGACGCCGAGGAAGACGATGACTTAGCTGAGTTTGATAGTGACGATTCGAGCGATGACGATATTTTTTCCGATCTCGATGATGGAGATGGGGAAGAGTATGAGGATATTCCCGATATTGACGATATCGATGAAGAGGAACTCGGGGATAACGACGACGCTGAGACATCGACGGAATCTACGCACAGTAAGCGTAAAACCAAACAGCAACGCGAATTAGCGGTTCGAGAAGCCATGCTCAAAGGCTATGGCTCGGAAGAAGAAACCACTGAAGATCGTCGCTCGAAGTTAATGACGTTAATTCGTATGGGTAAGGAACGCGGGTACGTGACTTACGGCGAAATTAACGATAATTTGCCCACGAGCTTGGTTGATGATGACGCGATTGAGTCCATTGTCCAAATTTTGGGCAATATGAGTATTCCGGTCTTTGAAACGGCACCTGACGATGACACGTTGGCTTTAATGGGCTCCGATACGGTGGCGAGCGAAGACGACGTCGATGAAGAAGCCGAAGTGGCCTTCTCGACGGTTGACAGTGAATTCGGGCGGACCACCGATCCGGTACGTATTTATATGCGTGAAATGGGGTCGGTGGAACTCTTGAAGCGTGAAGACGAAATTGAAATCAGTAAGCGTATCGAAGATGGCTTGAAGCATATGGTGCTCGCTATCTCGCGTTGCCCAGTGACGATTGCGGCGATTGTGGAGTCGAGTCACGATATCCAGAAGGGCGTTCTTCCCATCGATGAAGTGGTCGACGGGCTTGTCACGACGGACGATTTAGGTAACGTGATCGGTCACAATGAAGATGAAACCGATATGGGCGCTTCGGCCATGACCTCGGGTCAGCTCGAAACGCTCCGTGATAAGAGCGTGGAAATTTTCCAGCGTGTGGAAGCGTTACTCAATGAACTGAAAACCCGTGCGGAAAAAGAAGGCTACGATGCACCGGGGTTGGTCGATATCAAGGACCACATCCAGCAAGAATTGATGGGGGTACGCTTTACGGCCAAAACCGCCGATCGGTTATGCGAAGTGTTGCGTACGACCGTCGAGGACGTGCGCGCTCGTCAAAAACGAATGTATGACGAGTTGGTGCGACGCATCGGGATCGATCGTAAGTGGTTTATTGAACACTTTGAAGACAACGCAGCCAGTAGTGCTTGGCTCGATGAGGCGATCAAGACGTTCCCCCGTTTGGCTGAACAAATTAACTTTGTGCGCCCGACCTTAGAAGAGGACATTCGTCAAGTGGCGCAAATTGAGCGCAACTGTACGGTCAAAGTGAAAGAGCTCTTCGAAATCTACCGTCAGATGACGGCAGGGGAAGCGCAAGCACGTAACGCCAAGCGTGAAATGACAGAAGCGAACTTGCGTCTGGTGATTTCGATCGCGAAGAAGTACACCAACCGTGGTTTACAGTTCTTGGATTTGATCCAAGAAGGTAATGTCGGTTTGATGAAGGCTGTCGACAAGTTTGAGTACCGCCGTGGCTACAAGTTCTCTACGTATGCTACCTGGTGGATTCGTCAGGCCATTACGCGCTCGATTGCGGACCAGGCTCGCACGATTCGTATTCCGGTGCACATGATCGAAACGATCAACCGCATGAATCGCATTACGCGTCAGATTCTGCAAGAAACGGGGATTGAACCGGATTCGCGCAAATTGGCCGAGTTAATGGAAATGCCTGAGGATAAGATCCTCAAGATTATGAAGATCGCCAAAGAGCCGATTTCCATGGAAACGCCGATTGGGGACGATGATGACTCGCACTTAGGCGACTTTTTGGAAGACACTCAGACGGAATTGCCGTCCGAAGCGATCCACAGCTCGAGTCTGCAAGAAACCGTGCGTCAGGTGTTGGACAGCTTGTCACCGAGGGAAGCAAAGGTACTGCGTATGCGCTTTGGTATTGAAATGCAATCAGACCATACGCTCGAAGAGGTGGGTAAGCAGTTTGATGTTACGCGCGAACGTATTCGTCAAATCGAAACGAAGGCGTTACGTAAATTGCGTCATCCCTCGCGTGCCGATAAGTTAAAGAGTTTTATTGTTCCTGACAATAAAGACTAACTCGGGTACACAGGATTTTCTACGCTTTCCCTCAAAGAGCTTCGTTCTTTGAGGGAAAGTGCTTTGGGGGATCCCGCTCGTGGTTTGGCTACCATGGGCTAGGCTCATCAAAACCGCCCGAGAGGCTTGCACTTTTCTCGGGGTTATGATAATTTGAATGCCCTTTCTCAATGTGGGCGAGTAGCCCCTTTTTCTTTTTTAGCGTCGTACTCGAGTAGGGGAGTCAATCAGCAGTTTGCTGGACCTCCAAGGGCGTCATTTCGCCAAGCAAACGCGAAAGAGAAAAATGAGAAAAGATCGACGTGTTGGAGTTAGCGCGTACACGTATTAGGTAGCAAATGTCTAAACGCATACGCAAAGTAAACTTTATGACGAGATCATCACGCACGGGCACCTCCTAAGATGCCAGACTCCAAGGAGTCCTCTTCAAAGAGTAAGAGTCATAGGGCCACGAAGAAGCGCCCACAAGGAGGTTGGAACGTCGTGCGAAACGAATGCTTAAGGATTAACGTCGCCCGCCACGGGCCTATCGAGGAAGGTGGTGCGCGATTTTTTTTGAGTCATATGCGTACGCGACTCTGACACGTTATCGGTAACAGAATAATAAGAAACATCGTCTCTGAGGTGTCAATGGATGCCTCGGAGATTGTGTTTTTTTAGTGGAAACAAACGGTATGAAAACGAACGATGAAGACGATTTCGACGACGATCTGACGGCCGAAGAAGAGGGTCACGAAGAATCGTTCGATGAGATCGACGAATGGGAGGAAGGCCACGACGCAGAGGAACACGATGTCCACTCTGTGAGTACACAACGTGATGTGTCTGCCAATGGCTATGGGTCATTGGTTCGTTTGGGGCGTTCGCGTGGCTGGGTGACGGTCGAAGAAATTAACGACCACTTGCCCGAAAGTGCGGTGCGAACTGCCGAAAACATCCAAGAGATTACCGAAATGCTCGGTCGTCTCTCGATCCGCGTCTTTGAATCGGCACCGGATGAAGAAGACCAATTTTTAATTTTTAATTTAAAAAAGCAGTCGGTCTGTAAGCCGGGTTCTGTTC
>CAJJMF010000087.1 GCA_905192805.1 uncultured Sutterella sp.
GTCGCAACGAAAGTAAGATGCGTAAGTATTCACACTCACGGAGACAGAAAGCGTGAGCGCATATAGGCGCAATCCGCTTCACCGGATTGCATTGCCTAGCATACCGAAACTTCCCACGATGACGCTCGTCAAGGTGGACACTTATTCAACTAGTTGGGCGTTGTGTGATGTGTTTTAACTCTTCTAGCTGATAAACACTAAGTAACAACCCGTAGGGCGAAGACCTCCGTCGCGCTGATTCCTCCCCTCGCTCCCCAGCACTATGAGTATTTTCCCTTCCCTAAAAGGGCGTTTTTCACAAACTAGTTTGTGAAAAGGCTATGGTTCTCCGCACTCATGCGGGGCACAATTTTTACCAGGCCTAAGAAAATCACCACAAGAGATTGAACTTTTATCGCTCTTTTATTTCTCTCGAACTAAAACCCCGACCTGAGTTTGAATCCCTGTCGTGTCTTGACACTGTGCCCTCTGTTACCAAGCTGTCCCCAGCGTAAGAGTTTCGCCCACTCTGAAGCGCTGTTGGGGTTCACAGTGCGTGTTGCCTTCTCTCGTGGCAAACGCAGTACAGAGTCAACGCTTGGGGGTCGTTCCAAGCAAATCCGAAGCTCAAGCGTGAGAGAGAACTGACCTACTAACTAGGAGAAAAGCGTATGCAAAAGTTAACTCTGTCGCGGCGTACTTTGATCCAATCAGCAACAGGTGTTGCTGCTCTGAGATGTTTGCCGTCGGGTTTAGTCACGGAAGCGAAAGCCGCTGAGGCTCCATCTACCACGCCCCCTAAACCGGAAGCCGCCGAAACCAAAATCGTAAAGACGTGTTGTCGTGCTTGCATTCACAACTGTGCCGTGCTGGCTCATGTGCGTAATGGTCGTGTGATTAAAGTCGAAGGTAACCCCGAATTCCCCATGACCCGTGGTGCACTCTGCGCTAAAGGGCTCTCTGCCGTTCAGGCGCTCTACCATCCGAACCGCAATAAGTATCCGATGATCCGCGTCGGTAAGCGTGGTGAAAACAAGTGGAAGCGCATTTCCTGGAAGGAAGCGATTGATATTTTGGCCCATAAACTCATGGAAGCTCGTGAGAAATACGGTGCCGAATCGGTGTTGGTGTCTACCGGTGGCGGTGGTAACCCAGCGTTCCGTGGTGTGCGTCGTTTTGCCAATACCTTTGGGACGCCGAATTTCTTTGAACCGGGCTGCGCTCAGTGCTTCTTACCGCGTACGCTCGCCTTTGGTTTGATGTACGGCGGTCCGACCACGAGTGTGGCCGACGAACACTGCCTCGAACTCTATAACCCAGATCCCAAGACCAAAGCTCTTGTGCTGTGGGGGACGGATCCGTCCTACAGCTGCCCTGGCGGTGGCGGCCGTGTGTTGTCAGACCTTCGTGCCAAAGGTGTGAAGACGGTGTGTATCGATCCACGCTTTATTCCTGATGCTGCCAAAGCCGATGTATGGCTTCCGGTGCGCCCGGGTACGGACGTAGCATTGATGCTCTCGTGGATTAAATACATTATCGACAAAGATCTCTATGACCATGAGTTCACTCTGAAGTGGACGAACTTACCTTACTTGGTCAATACCAAGACCCAGATGTTCTTGCATGGCGACGACATTGCTCCGGACGGCAATCCGAAGGATTATGTGGTCTGGGATAAGAAGACGCAGTCCGCCAAACCGATCAGCTATCCGTGGAATGAGGCTTATGACGTGGAGCTCGACGGTGCGCATGAAGTGAACGGGGTCCCCTGCAAGACGGGCTTCAAACTCTTACGTGAACGCTGTGATGAATGGACCTTGGCTCGAGCTGGGGAAGTTTGTCGCTTAGATCCGAAGAAGATTGAAGAAGCGATTCAGATTTACGTCTCAGGGCCTGGTGGCATTGCGCTTGGGGTGGCGACTGACCAGCATGAACTCTCGGTTCAAAGCGCCATGGGGGCTTGCATTTTGAATGCGTTGATGGGCAACGTGGAAAATCCGGGAGCCCTCTTACAACGCAAACCCTCCAGTAACGTCGTGCCGGCCGGTAGTTTAGCGACGGCCTGCTCATTCATTTTGCCTGATGGGCAATTGAAGAAGCGCTTAGGCGGTATCGAATACAAGGGGTTACTGCAGTGGGATGCGGCCCAAATTCCTGCCGTATTGGAAGCCATCAAGACGGGTAAACCGTACCAACCGCATATCTGGATTGAACGTTCGGGTAACAAGTTCGCGGTGCTCGGTAATGCGCCCTCTTGGGAAGAAGCGATGGACAAGTTGGACTTCATCGTCCATGTCTTCATGTACCCGACCTCGTTTACGACCTATGCCGACATGATTCTTCCCGCGGCCGAATGGCTGGAAACAAATATGCTCGTGGAAAACCTGAACATGGTGTTTGCTCGTCAGGCGGTCACGCACCTCTACGAAACGGCCGACGAAACGCTCTTCTGGGGACAGTTGGTGAAGCGTCTTGCCGAGTTAGGTCACGAAAACTGCCAGCACGCACGCGATCCGGAATGGATGAAGGCGCATGGCGGCAAATTAGACGTGCCGTACTGGGACAGCGTGGAGCAGTTAATCGATATGAACCTCTCTCGTATTGGACTCTCCTGGAAAGAACTGCTAGCACACAATCCTTACCAGTACATGCCCTTTGAAAAGTGGAATCAGTACTACGTCTACAAGAAGGACAATCCCAAGACCGGCAAGCCGGTGGGCTTTGGTACACCGTCAGGGAAGATGGAACTCTACGGAGAAGTCTTTATCAACTTAGGCCGCACGGGGGCACCTTATGCGAAGGAACCCCTGCCGCCTGCCAGTAAAGACTACGACCCGTTACCGTACTACCGCGAACCCTCGGAAAGCCCATTGCAGCCGATCGCCAAGGAATTCCCGCTCGTCTTAACGAGTGGTCGTTTGCCGATGTACCACCACGGTACGTTACGCAACATTCCGTATTTGCGTGAAATCTACCCGGTGCCTGAACTCTGGGTGAATCCTGTCGACGCTCAGAAGTACGGCGTGAAGCAAGACGATTGGGCGTATGTCGAAAGTAAGCGTGGCAAGATCTCCGCCCAAGTGCGGGTCACCGAAGGGATTGCTCCGGGGGTGGTGTTTATGGAACGCTTCTGGACACCTGAAACGCTCAATACTGCTACCCGTGGGTGGAAGGAAATGAATGTGAACTGTCTGACGAAAAACGATCCGCCGTTTAACGACGTGGTGGGAACCTACATTTTGCGTGGTTTCCAAGTTCGTATTTCGAAAGCGCCTGGGGCCCCGAAGGGTATCTGGATGAAACCCACCCAGTTTGAACCTTGGATGCCTAAGCCTACGGATCCTACTCATCTGCCGGAGTTCTAAACCATGTCACAGAAAACACTCGTTATTGACCTCGACCGTTGCATCGGTTGTTACGCTTGCGAGGTGGCTTGCAAGCAAGAAAATCACGTGCCGCTTGGCATGCAATACAACAAGGTATTCACGATTGGCCCCATGGGGAAGTTCCCTGAGGTAAAGAGCTATTTCTTGCCCGCCGTGTGCCAGGTTTGTAAGAACGCTCCGTGTGTCACGGTGTGCCCGACGGGCGCCTCGTACCGCACGGAGGACGGACAAATCTTGATCAACAAGGAAAAATGCATTGGTTGCAAGCTCTGTATGAAAGCTTGTCCCTATGGGGCACGCTCTTTCAACGAGCAGACCAAGGTGGTCGAGAAGTGCACGCTCTGTAATCACTTACAGGCCATTGGGGAACAGCCAGCCTGCGTGAAGGTTTGCTGCGCTCGCGCGCGTTTCTTTGGGGACATCGATGATCCTCAGAGCGACGTGTCAAAGGCCATTGCCGCTGCGGGTCCGGAAAATGTGCATACCTTGCCCGATACGGGGAACCATCCGACCGTGCGCTACATTTTGCACGCGAAGACGGCGCCCTGGCAGGGTAATCCCCCCAAGATGGGCTAAGGCCACAAGACGAGGGTGTACCGAGGTTCAGCATGGGCAATGAAACCAGCATGATGATCTTTTGTGCGCTGATGAGTGCCGTGGAGGGCTTCTCTGCGGTGCTCATTCTGGGAGAGTGTTTGGCTTTTCCCGTGCGTCACTGTCTCAAGCTGGCCTGGGGGGCGGTGCTAGCACTCCTTCTTGGCGTGCTGACCGTCTCGCTGAGCCTTGGTCGCCCTGAGTTATTACTCAGTCTGGTTGCCCATCGAAGTTCCACGTTTTTCCCCGTGGCACTCACTGCTGGGATTACGTTGATCGCTTTGGTGGGCTACCTGTGGTCGCATTATCGCTGGTTAGAGACACCCGTGACGTTCTCGTGGGCTTTACTGGCGGGCGTTGCTTCCCTCGCGTTAACCGTCACGACGGCCAATTTACTGCGCATGCCATGGAACCACGCCTGGCAAAGTCCGTGGATAGTGGTCACGTTAGTGGTCTGGACGCTGGTGGGGGTTGCTGAGCTCGGTTGGGCTTACGTCTGTGCTTACTCCTCGTGGAGGGACGTGGCAGAGCGTTTTGGGCGTCTTCGGTGGCTGTTAGGGGGCGTTGCGCTTTTAACGAGCCTCGCCTATCTCGCGAGTGTACCGCACGTCGATTTGAGACTACGACTGACGGAAGGTACCCTCATGACGCTCCTGACTCAGGGAGCTTGGTTATGGCTAGCGATGCTGGGCTTGGGAGTCGTGGGGCCCTGGTTACTCGAACGGACGACCCAAGCGGGGATACGTCTGGCGTTTATTAAATTTGGTTTGATTTTAGGAGCCGTTATGTCGTTTCACGGTTTGGTGTATCGGATGGGGGAAATCTGATGCGTCATGACGGCTTAGTGGATAAAAAGGAGAGTGTCATGAAAACGGAAGACTTGGTGAGCCTTTGCCTTAGCCGCGAAAGCATGTACCGTTTGTTGGCGCGAATCTATTACTGCGAAATGGATAAAAAGACCATGAATGTCCTCACTGCCCTCCAGTTTGAAGAACCGCTGGGTATTGAGGCTTTGGATGGGAGCTTGGCGCGTTTTCAGAAAACGGTGGAGTCGTACCAGAAAGCGGACGATCGGGCTTATGAAGAGCTCGCTGCCGACTATGCGCGTTGCTTTTTGGGCGCAGGGATTGTGGGAGAGAATTTTGCCTGCCCTTATGAGTCGGTCTTCACTAGTCCTGATGGACTCGTGGCTCAAGACGCGTTCGAGTCCATGCATCAGCTCTTAAACCATACCGGCTTAAAACTCTCGGACTCCGATTTGATGGATGACCATCTGGCGATTGAGTTTGGGTATTTGGCCGTCCTTTGCCAACAAGCTGCCGAGATCGCCCAGAAGGGAGAATCGGAAGCGCTGGCGAAGAATTTGAAGCAACAAAAGGACTTTTTGGAAAACCACATCCTCAATTGGTTGCCTGCGTTTTGCCGGAAAACTGAAGCCTGTCCTGTGGGAGCGTTTTACCCTCAAGCAGCTCAGTTGACTGAAGCCTTGGTGACCTGGGATAAGTCGGTGGTCTCCGAACTACTCTAACCCAAGGAATGGTGGGACCATGAGTGCGAGTGAAAGGAGGCAAACCCGCGTTTGGCGTCGCCGTGAGGTGCTCGCCGCAGGAGGTGTGGGCGTAGGGCTTACGCTTCTCGGTTGCAAGTCGCGTGCTCCACGAGCCAGCGAGCCCTTACGGCCCCCCAGTGCTGTGCCCGAGCGAGACTTTTTGGCGCGTTGCATTAAATGTCAACGGTGTCTCACCGCTTGCCCCCTATCGGCCATTCGCCTTGCTCGCTGGACGGACGACCTTAGAGCCGCCCGTACGCCCATTCTGGATTTTCATCAAGGTTGGTGTAATTTTTGTATGCGCTGTACCGAAGTGTGCCCTACGGGGGCCCTCACGCCCACCGATCGTCCGCTTTGGTACCAATCGCTTGAACCCTTGGGGCGCGCAAAGCTCACCGAACACTGTATTGCGCTCAAAGCGGGAGGGTGCTCGCGTTGCTATGAGGTGTGTCCTTATCAGGCCGTTGTGCTCAAAGCAGACCATGTGCCCGACATCACGTCCGACTGTACTGGGTGTGGCCGTTGTGTTCTCGAGTGCCCTTCGAATGTGTTTCAGAGCTTTGTCGGGAGCGACGTCCGTGGGATTGAAGTGCGCTCTATTCATCAAGGGGAGCCTCAATGAACGTAAGAGGATCGAATCGTTGGGCGCTGAGTTCACTACGTTGGTGGGTGATGTTGGGGGCACTCGTGCTTAGCCTCCTCGCCCTGTTTTTCACACAAGGTTGGGGGTCCTTATCGTCATGGGGACTTGGGGCCTTCGCCTACCTTTGCCCTTTAGGGGGACTCGAGGTGTGGTTAGCGGGAGGCGGTATCACGGGGCGCGCAGTCCTCGGCGTAGGGATCGCCCTCTTGATGATTGTGCTTTTGGGACGATTTTTTTGTGGTTGGTTGTGTCCCACCCCTTTACTCAAAAAAGCGTTCACGCGTACGAATCGTGCACGGGTCATTCCGATTCATCCCGTGGCCCGTCAGACCGTTGAGGTCGAAAGAGAGAAGTCTCTTTCGTTTTCGCGTTTTCCGTATTACAGCTTATTGGGGGTACTGGGGGCGAGTATGGCCCTTGGATTTCCCTTCTTTTGCTTGATTTGCCCTGTGGGGATAACGTTTGCCCTGGTCGTGGGACTCGGACAACTACTCCTTGGTTACGAAGTACAGAGCGCGCTATGGCTCTTTGTCTTGGTACTGGTTGTGGAAATTTTGTTTCTCAAGCGCTGGTGCCATGTCTGGTGCCCGTTGGGCGCTTTAATGCGACTCTTGGCGCACGTGAATCGCCTCTTTTTGCCCAAGGTTGAACCCCAGCGTTGTTTACATGCTCAAGGGGTCGACTGTCATGTTTGTCGAGAGGCCTGCCCAGAAGGGCTTGATCTTACTCGCCCTTTGACGGCTCAAGAGAGAAGTAACTGTACGCACTGTCATGTGTGTGCAGAGGCCTGTCCCGTGGAGGCGATTTATTTCTTCCAAAAGCCTAGTCGTAAGACGTCCTCGGTGGAGCAAACCTCGTCGCCCGGTAAACCCTATCACCTCGCACAGTTGGCTCAAGAGGCGCAACGTTGTGTCCTCTGTGGGGCTTGCGAAGAGGCCTGCCCACAGCACCAACCGATTACGTTATGGATGAAACACCTGAAGGCGCATGAGTACCGTCAGGTCGCGAAATTACTACTGAAACCCGGTCAATGGCCTGAATGTAGTGCGCTTTGCCCTTCAGAGCGACTCTGTGAGCAGGCCTGTGCAGGGACTCAAACGAAGCCAGCGCTCCCGATTCGTGCGATCGAAGAGGGTTTAGGCGCTTTTGGGAAAAAACGCGGCGATGTGGGGTGCTTGGTGCGCACGCGAAGTGAACGGGTCGCGATTGTGGGAGCTGGGGTGGCTGGGCTGGCATGTGCCGAGGTGCTTAATCGCCATGGCATTCAGGTGGACGTTTATGAACGTCAGGCGGAGTTGGGAGGCTTATTGAGATCGGGAATTCCACATTGGAAAGTGCCCGCTCGTTTGCTCACCGAACGGCGTGAGGCCCTGCAAGCAGCGGGCGTGCATTTTCACTTTGGAGTCGAGGTGGGTGCTCAGCTTCCCTATCGGGCGTTACTCGAAACCCATGATGCCCTCTTTTTAGCGCAAGGAGCTCAACGGGTGCGGGAACTCTCTCCCGAGATTGAAGGTTATGCGAAGGGGAAAGGGATACAGAGTGGACTCGCGTATCTGCGAGCCGTACACAGTGTGTGGGCTCAGGAGGTAGGTGTTGAGCCGAGCGCGTCACTCGCGGGGCGCGACGTGTTGATCTTAGGGGGTGGCGAAACGATGGCGGACTGCGCAGCGGGGGCGCTACGGGAAGGGGTTCACTCGGTGACGGTTCTCTATCGGCGCGAACGCTCCCGTATGAAGTGTGCCGAGGAGACACTCAAGACCCTGCTGGAGGGCGGCGTGAGACTAATCACCGAGGATCAACTGGTTCGTCTCGAGCGTACCGAGGTGGGCGACTTAGCGGCTGTCGTGCTGCAAGGGGCGGGGCGACTCAACATCGATCGGATCTTGGTGGCCTACGGGGCGACGGTAGAAACCTCGGACGCCTTAACGTCGCTTGGTCTAGAGATCGATCCTGTGCATGGTATCACTACGCTTACAGGGAGTTTACGAACGACACTTCCGAACGTTTATGTCGGAGGGGATATGCATGCGGGGGCTTCCCTGTTAGCTCGAGCCTTAGGTGAAGGGCGTCAGGCAGGGTATGAAATATTGGCGGACTTTGGCATTAAGGAGGGAAAACCATGGAGGAACGCCTGCAATTCGACCGTACGCGCTGCGTGAATTTACGTCATGCGGCCGTTAATTGTCGGCGATGTGAAACCGTCTGTGCTCGGTCGGTGTTTAAGTGGGAGAATCAAGCCCTTCTGTTAAGACCCGAACGGTGCACCCAGTGCGGAGCCTGTTTGGCGGAGTGTCCCACGGAGGCCGTAAAGGTGCACGGCGTGGAGGTGCCCCTATTAAGTCAAGACGAACGTGAGCCCACTGCTCATCTAACACTGGCGTGCCAAGAGACAGCTCATCAAACGGGGGAGTGGACGATCCCGTGCTTAGCGACGTTAACGCTCCCGGATTTGCTTCATCTGAACATCGCTGGGGTCAGCACGTTGACACTACGGCATGCCCCCTGTGACGGCTGCCCTAAAGCCTCTCATCGTTCGCTGAACGAAACGATTCAAAGGGTGGAAGGACTCTGTGCAATGCTCGGGGGCACGTTAACGGTGACGCAGGAAACGCGGGACGCGAAAGTGGAGCATCGCCGTCGTGCCTTTTTGTTGCATCCTCTGCTTTCCCATCGAGGGGCAGAGCCCCTTGAGGCGTCGTCCGAACCTCGTGAACCCATCAGAGGGGAGGCGGACACGTGGGTTAACCCCCTCCATCCTCCACGAGAACCCTGTATCCCCGATCGGCAAAAGCAACTCTTTACGGCACTGTGGCGCTTGAGTCGTGGCGAGGTGCCCCTCAAAGAACGTCCGCTCGATTGGCTCCGAGCTCCTCAATGGCGAGAGGGCTGCGATGAGTGTGGCTTGTGTGCGTTGGTGTGCCCCACGGGAAGTCTGAAGGAGGATCCGAACGCCTTCCTGGTTTTGCCGATGGCGTGTGTGCAATGTGAAGCCTGTGTGCGGGTCTGCCCACATCAGTCGGTGGAACTGGTGCCTTATACGCTCGCGCAATTTCTTTCGTCAACTCCGTTACTCGTACGCGAAAAGCACAGCGATTCGACCCAGCACGAAGGGAGTGAAGCATGGGAGCAAAAGTTAGGTTCCTTCTTTGAAGGGGTACCGGTTTATCGAACGTAACGACAGTGTGTGGGGAGGCCAAGGAGTTTTGGTAAGGGAGTACTATGCTGGCGAATTCAGTCTCGGTATAATAATAAAGACGTAATCCTTTTGGGTTACTTTATAGCCGCGGACCTCGCGTTGTCCCTACGTTGTGACCGAAGGATATCTATGAAAGCAACCCTCGATAATCTCTTAGCCTGGCGAGCCGTGACGACTGTCGCCAAGACGGGGTCGATTTCGGTCGCCGCTTCCATGCTCGACTTGGATCCCCCGATGGTCTCGCACCTCGTAGCGGACATTGAGCGAGAAATGCAGGTCAAAATTTTGGACCGTTCGCGCCGTCCGTTTCGACTTACCCCGCAGGGGCAAACCTTAGTGAGTCGATTGGAGCCACTCCTGCGGGACTTCGCTTCGATCGAAGAGATGTTCTCGGACAATAACCACCACATCATCACTGTGGCAGCCCCTACGGACTTAAACCAGTGCTACTTTCACGACGATCTCTTTCAATACTCGGTCAAGCACCCTAATGTGGACTTTTATTTGAGTGCGTCATGCCCCGTGGAAGACGTGCTCTCGGGGAGAGTCGATGTGGCGATGATTGATCGCCCCATTAGTCATCCAGATTTGGTTATTCGGTTTTGTATAGAAGCAAGTCCTATCCCTTTGGCTGCAAAGGGCTATGTGAAACGCTATGGTATGCCGGAAACGATTGAGGACCTAAAACATCACACCGGCCTACTCTTGCGGCAGGGAATGCATCAGCGAACGAGTTATTTATACGATCAG
>CAJJMF010000088.1 GCA_905192805.1 uncultured Sutterella sp.
GCGAGAGTTTGGGGGCGATCCAAGAAGGGGCTGAGCGCGATTAACCTCCTTCTTATTCACGACCCAAGGCAATAAAAAATCCAACCGTGAACGAATCACGGTTGGATTATTTTTAGCGTGTCAAGAAGGATGTGCGCTTATTTCTTTGCGCGGCTCTTCGTGACTTTCTTTTGCACAGCCTTACGCGAGGCCTTCTTCGGCTGCTTTAAGGTCTTCACCGGAACCGCCTTGGGAGCATTGGCAGCATCGATCGCTTTGGCACGACGTAAGACGTCATTTTCGTTAGCGGCTTCCCACTTTGCACGCGCCGGAGCCACTTCGGCTAAAGCCGCTTCGATCGCTTTGGCAGCGACATCATTGAAGCGATACTGACCGTTACGCACCGGAGCGCCCTTTTGCCAAACATAGACCGGCACGGCACGCGTTTGCGAGCCAACTTCCATTTCCGCAATGCCCGTGAGCAAGTGGGAACGGTTTTCTTCGGTCATCCCAAAGCTGGCGGCCGGGATGTTACCCGGGAAATCAAACGCCAAGACACGCGTACCGTTGATCGTGGTGAGATTCCACTTGGCTTCGGCTAACACGTCTGGGCGATCTTTGGCACAGAAGACCGTATCTTTCTTCGCGGCATAGAGCTTCACTTTGCCGTCTTGGTCTTCTTCCACGCGCTTACCCTTGACCGTCTTCACGTTCGGTTTGATCGCTTGATCAAAGATCATGCCCATGGGCTGAACGACGTTACCCGACAAGAAGCGTAAGCAGTAGGGGGTAGCGCTTGAGAAACGCTGCGAGAATTCGGCAATGCTGTCTGAACCCGTAAAGGCTTGCAAATTCGGCACTAATACCTCATCTTTATCCACCCAAAGTGTGGTGGCATAGGCGATGGAACCTTTGGGGAACTTTTCGTTGCCCGACATAAAGCGAGCGGACATGCTCGGCTGATTGCCACGCGTACGTAAGAATTCACGCACGGCTAAACCCGACACGTCGAAGGCTTCGACCTTCATGTTGATCTTCATATCGGGATGGTCACCGTAGGTAATTTGCAAGTTACCGTTACGGGCCACATCTGCATAGAGCAGCTTTTCAGGTTTGACGGCCTGACCGCTATAAAGTAACGCTTCAGCACCAGTACCCCAGGAGAGGCCATGAACCACGCCAGCACCAAAGGATTCCTTCACGAGGTAGTGATCCTTGCTTGCTTTGTCCTGCACCAAGAACATATGGGCCGGCTTGTCGTCATCAAAGAAGTACATCCCAGCGCCAGTGAGCGCTTGCACGGCCGAAATATCCAGACGTGACGCAGCCGGCAGGGCTAAGGGAGCAGAGGCGCCAACATTAGAGAAGTCGGCGGCGCTAGCGGGGCCGCCCGTGAACTGAGCACAGCCCGATAACAGGAAGAGGCCACAAGCGGCCAGCGAACCCAAGAGTGCTTTCTGGGCAAATAAACGATTCATGTCCTTGAATCCTTTTTTTGATGAAATTGATTAAACACGCGTGACTATGACGTGCTGTGTTCGTTTTTTACACGCTTTTTTGAAGTGTCGCAAGTTAAAAAATGACGGCTATCAAAGGAGAAAAGAAAATTTGCAATTTTTCTGTATCCCAGTCTCGTCGATAGAAAAACGAGTCCATTTCTTCATCGAGAAATGGACTCGTTGGAACCGATAACGCGGTGGTGGATTACTTGGCGCCCAAGGCAGCAAAGATCTCAGCGGTGATCTTGTCAATGGCACCTAAACCCGAAATCGACACGTACTTCGGAGCGGTGGCGTCGCCACTCTGGGCGAGGTCACGGTAAAAGCCTACCAAGGCTTCCGTCTGGTTATGGTAGACCCCCAAGCGCTTTAAGACGACTTCTTCACGGTCATCATCGCGCTGGATCAACGGATCGCCCGTGATATCGTCCTTACCTTCGACTTTGGGCGGGTTGTACTTGATGTGGTACGTACGACCCGAGACCGGATCCACACGGCGCCCCGACATACGTTCGACGATTTCTTCATCGGGCACTTGGATTTCCAAAACGAAGTCGATCGGAATACCCGCATCCTTCAACGCCTGAGCTTGAGGAATCGTACGGGGGAAGCCATCAAACAAGGCGCCATTGGCCGCATCGGGTTGCGTTAAGCGATCTTTCACCAAACCAATGATGATGTCGTCCGAGACCAACTGACCCTTGTCCATGATTTCTTTGGCGGCTAAGCCGAGCGGTGTTCCCGCTTTGACCGCAGCACGAAGCATGTCGCCCGTGGAGATCTGGGGAATGCCAAATTTTTCACAAATAAACTTAGCCTGAGTACCTTTCCCTGCACCCGGAGGCCCAATGAGAATCAAACGCATAAATCACTCCAATAGTTAAAGCAGTTGACTTGGGTTGGGTGGATTCACGGGAAAACATTGGGGACACCGTGAAGCACCCCGGTCCTCTCAGTGGTATTAGTATTAACCCGTACAGAGGACGTGTAATGGGTATTCTAACGGGAATACACCGCATTGACTAGAGCCAATGGCGACCTTTACTTGTTTTTTCACCATCTTTTGGAGGTTAGGCGCGGATTTTCCATCCTTTGGCTAATAATCCCAGTGCCACGGCCATACTCAACGCCGTAAAAAGCAACACCACGGTGAGGCTCACGGTGGGATCGGTGGTTTGTGTTCCTAAAAAACCCGCTCGAAAACCTTCGACTAAATAGTAAAACGGATTCCATTCGCTCACCTCTTTCCAAAGCGGTGGCAGGGAATTGGTCGAATAAAAAACGCCGGACAAAAAGGTGAGTGGCATGATCACAAAATTTTGTACTGCCCCCATTTGGTCATACTTATCGGCCCAAAGGGCAGTAATCAGCCCAAAACTGGCCATAATGAAGGTTCCCGAAAGTCCAAAGGCGATCAATAAACCTGGGGCTTTGACGGGGGGAGTGGCCCAGAGTAGGCACACGGCATAGAGTCCGAGCCCGACCAAAATGGCACGCAGGGCCGAGGCAAGGAGGTAGGCCAGCCCTAAAACGGCACCCGGGATTTGGGGCATCAATAAAAACGTCAAACTCCCCCCAATTTTGGCTTGAATGAGGGAGCTCGCCGTATTCGCAAAGGCGTTTTGTAAGACCGACATCATGATGAGCCCGGGGATGATGAAGTCGATATAGCGCACCCCTTCATAGAGCGGAAGGTGTTTGGAGAGCGCTTCGCCAAAAATCACTAAGTAGAGGAGTCCCGTGAGAATCGGTGCCACGAGGGTATGGAGTCCAATACGCATAAACCGACGGGTTTCTTTCACTAACACCGTCCAAAAAGGCGTCCACATTATTCACCTCCTTTGCCCGTGAGCCGCAAAAAGACATCTTCGAGGTTCGCTTCGCGAATCTGCAGCGATGAAATCGGGGTTCCTTGCCGGCGAAATGCGCTCAAGATCAGTTCTGCCGTCTGCGCATCCGGGGCCCGGAACGTGAGTTCAGGGCCCCGCCGTCCCACCAGAAGTGAGGCGATCTCACTCGGTACGTCCCCTTCGGTGAGACGACACATGAGGCGACGTTCATTGGCTTGCTCTAAAAGGACTTCGGTGCGATCGAGTGCGACCACCCGTCCTTTTTGCATAATGGCAACACGTGAACACATGGCTTGCGCCTCTTCTAAGTAGTGGGTGGTCAACACGACGGTCGTTCCTTGCGCGTGCAGTCGACCAATTAATTGCCACAAGTTGTCGCGCAACTCCACATCGACCCCTGCGGTGGGTTCATCGAGCACAACAATACGGGGGCGATGGACAAGTGCTTGGGCTACCAGTACACGGCGTTTCATACCGCCCGAGAGCTGACGCACGAGCGTATCGGCTTTGTTACGCAAATCGAGCGCGTCGAGCAGTTCGTCGATCCAGGCATCATTGCGGGATACCCCCCAGTAACCCGATTGGTAGCGTAAGGTTTCGCGAACGGTCAAAAATAAGTCAAAGGTGATTTCTTGAGGAACGACCCCTAAGTTGAGCGCTGCTTGACGGGGTTTGCGGCGCACATCGAGTCCCAGAATTTCAATGCGTCCCCGTGTCAATGAGAGTAACCCTGCCATGGCATTGATGAGCGTACTTTTCCCGGCCCCGTTGGGGCCCAATAGCGCAAAAAACTCACCCTCATCAATGCGCAAGGTCACATCATCGAGTGCCACGACGCCCGTCGTATAACGTTTGTGGGCAGCATCGACCCAGATGGCTGGAGAGGAAGTGTTAAACATACGCGTCAATCGTCCAGGGTAAAAACAATCGGAATGTGAATCGTCCTCGGTCCCGAGAGTTTTGTCACGAGACCCCGTAGGGGTTGAGCCGCTTCGAGCGCTGCCTGTTGCAAGAGTCGAGACGGGTGGCCCGAAGCGAGCGATACGTCACTCACTTTACCAGAGGAATCTAACGTAACGCTGATGGTGAGGCGTCCCGTTTCATTATTCTGGCGAGCCCGTCGAGGATAGTGCTTGTGCTCATTGACGATGGCAATTAAGCGATGCAATTCCGCTACCTCCTGATCGGCCGTGTGTCGGGGAGCTGCTTGAGGAGGGGCGGCGGGGGCTTCGGGGACACTCGCCTCACTTTGACTTGTGAGGGCGGTGCTCGGAGTGAGTGCCTGGGGCAGGTGGCTGGGCTGAGTGGCGTTCGCACGAGCGCTCACCGTGGCACGCTTAGGTTTGGGGCGAACCACTCGTTGGGGTTTAGGCACCACGGGGGGAGGCACGTCCGCTTGGGGAGCGGTGGCACTCACGGTTTGCTTGACAACGGGGGCGGGCAGCTCGGGTTCTGGCACGGGTGCGGTGGCAGGCACGTCGCTCGGACCCGCTTTCGGAATCGGTTCCGAGGTCACGACAGGACGGGGAGCGCTGAGGACTTCAATGGCGAGCACGGTGGAGACGTCGAGCGTGGGGGCTGCCGCCACTTTGGGCGTTAAGCTGGGGGCGAGTCCTACATAGGTGCCCAGCCCCAGGACGCCTAACGTCATGGTGAGCCAACGCGCGCGTTGCCGTGCCCGCTCAAAGTCGGTGGCGACGGCCTTCATTGCACACCTCCCGAGGGGGTGGTGGAAATGACGAAACGCCCTTCGCGCTTTTGTTTTGCCACTTCCAAGACCGAAATAAAGTGATGGAAGGGGGCCTCTTGGTCCATGTAAATATTGAGTCGCTGGGCGGGATGTTCATCGAGCGCTGCCGTTAAGGCGTCTAAGCTACTGGGGGCCTCATTGAGCCAAAAACTCCCGTCGGCCTTCACTGAAAAGAGAATTTCGTCACGCACGGTGTCGGGTTGGGCGTGCTTCGCTTCCGGCAACACAATGTCTAAGACGGGTTTTGAAAAACTCATCGAGAGCACGAAAAAAATAATGAGCATAAAGAGGCAATCGATCAGAGGGGTCAGATCGATTTGAGGTTCTTGCTCAAAATCATCAAAAATGTCTTTCATGATGGGGTGTTAAGAGCGCTGAGGGATCACTTTGAGGCGTCGGCACACTTCGAGTGCACGGTAGCTGTGCTCGATGGCTTCGATATGAAAGCCTTTGAATTTCATCGTGAGCCAGTAGTACACCATGAGGGTCGGAATGGCGATCACTAAGCCAAACACCGTGGTAATGAGCGCGTTCCAAATGCCCGAGGCGAGCAAAGCGGATTGGGCGTTTTGAGTCGCTGAGAGCGAAGCAAACACATCCATCATGCCCGCTACGGTCCCTAATAGCCCCATCAACGGGGAGATGACCGAAATGAGTTTCAGCCAGCAGAGTCCATTACTGACCCGCTTAAAGTTGCGGTAAAAGAGATACCCAACCTCGGCACGGATATCGTCGGAGTGAGCACTGTGGGTGGTCACGATATCGTAGATGATCTGTAATAAGGGGTTATGTTTTTGCCCTTGTCGTACCGAAAAACAACGCTCTTCGCCCCGCTCTAAATCCAGAAAGTCTCGCCGAAAATTCCGCCACACCCGGTTGAGATAAAGGATCTGCGTGAGGGCGATATAAAAGGCTAAAAGAGCCACCAGTACCAAGGCAACACCGACGGGGCCAATAAAGTGATAGAGCTCCGTCAATCGTGTCAATGCGGTTTGCATGTTAAGACTCCTCGTCGGGCATCAAGAGCGATCGTGTGGCCGCTACCAGCGCTTGGCAGTCGGCTTCGTCTGGATGGTGTTGCGCTTTGCGGTAGCGCGCTTCACGCTCGGGACTGAGATACCCGATTTGTTCGGTCACACGACGAAAGACCTCAGGGTCGACTTTCCCCATGGCTAAAAACGTGCCCACCAGGGTGTTACTCTCACCCGCAGCGACTAAGGCTTCACTTGTTTTTTGCATCCATTCTTGGGACTTCGGGGTATCGGGTTCGCCCCCCATGGTGGCAAAGGCGAAAATATGCTTGTGTTTCAGGCGTGGGGCAAGGGCTTTCACGGGTTCGGGCGCCATGCCACGATCACACCAAAAACCTAAGAGCACAGGGTTAAAGGACGCTAAATCCTCGGGGGCGGATTCGGGCGTGCAGAGGGCGCAGCCTGGGTAGGCTTTGTGCAGTGCATTGGCTAACTGAAGGGTATTACCGGTGCGACTGGAGACAATAATGAGCGGATGAGGGTATTGCATAAAAAGCCTTTATGTGATGTTAGGAATGAATCGGTGTGAAAGAAGGCGAAGCGACCGTTCGACCCTGCCTTCTTTCACCACCATAACCCCTAGGACTGGGTAAAACGCGTCAAGGTCTCTTTCCAAGCATTTACCACGTCCACGAGGAGTTGGTGCTTTTCACGGCCAACGTAGACAGAGAAACTCACATCATTATCGTTATTAATGAAGTGCACCGCATAGGACTCGCGCCCCATAAACGGAATGTCCGTGAAAATGGCCGCTTTGATGTTGCCAAAGGCGATATGCCCGCCAATGCCGTCTTCATGCGACAAAATGTTGTAATAGCCTTGGGCGCGTTTGCCCCGCGCGAGCTGGCCTTCGATTTCAAAGACATGCTGATCTTTCAAAATCATCAGCGTGACTTTCTTCCATTCACATAAGGCCTCCCAGAACGCATCAAACTGCTCGGGTTCTCGCAGATCGACGATTCCCACGCGTTCTTTGGGTAAGCGGCGAGCCGCTTGTAGGGCGTTCATTTGAAGCGCTTGCGCCATACTGCTGAGTGTGACGGGGAAACGGGCTGACATCAACGAATTAATCGTTTCTTGTTCCGAGGACGACGGGGTGAGGAGCGAAAATTCTTCCATACTAGTTTCCTTTTTGCGTTAGGCTTGAGTGAAATCCGCAATCGAGAGCGCCTGTTGACAGTACGATAGGAGCTCAAGATCGTGTGTAATGACAATGACCACCATGCCTTGGCTTTGGCAGTCTTGAAGTAGGCGGGCGATGTCGCGCATATTGGCGCCATCGAGTCCGCTGGTGGGTTCGTCCAAAATCAAAATGTCGGGTTGTTTGGCCAGAGCGCAGGCAATCACGACACGCTGCTTTTGTCCTCCCGAGAGGCTTTGCGGGTGACGGGATTCGAGGCCTGTCAGGTTTAGGCGATCCATCCACGTCTGCGCATTGTCATCGTCGGCAGGGGTGCGCTTAGGGAACCCCGATTGGCGCGAAACGAGTGACCGCCCCACAGCAAGGGCCGTCGCGATTTCTTCTTTGACGGTGCGCATTTGCAATTGATGGTCAGCGTTTTGTAATACGAGTCCAACGCGTGTCATCAGTGCCTGAGGCGTGGTTTTCTTCCCGTCCAAATAAAAGTCGCCCTGAGCGGCATTCAGACCGCACAAAATGCGTGCGAGCGTGGTTTTCCCTTTCCCATTGGCACCGATCAAGGCCGTCATACCGGCATTGAGGGTGAATGTGACCCCATGAAAAAGGGGCGCCGTGTTGGGGTAAGCAAAGCGCATCGCGTGCACGTGAAGCTGATGGGCGTCTTCTCCCAGCGGGCAGGGCGGGGAAACGGTGTCGCGACGGACTCGCGGCAAGGTTTGACGCACGTCGGTGACGTTGGCTAAACGCAGTCCATAGCGTTCGGTCGTGGTGTCGTTGAGGATGGCCCAGTCGCCCCGTGCGACCACACGCCCCTCGGACATGACAATCACTTCATCGACGAGTGTTTTGAGCCAATAAAGGCGATGATCAACCACTAAGATTGCTGTGCCTTTTCGCTTGAGCTCGCCTAAGACCGTGCTTAATTCCTCAATGGCTTCCGGATCCAAATTGGCCGTGGGTTCATCGAGCACGAGCACCTTAGGTTGGTGCACGAGAAGGGCAGCAAGTCCGACTTTTTGTTTTTGTCCTTCGGAGAGCGTATGAATGTCGCTTGCCAATATGTTACTGATGCCGAGCTCTTGGGCGACGGCGCTCACACGCGCTTCTATCTCATCGGGTGCGAGCGCTTGATTTTTTAACGTGAAGGCAATTTCGTCATAGACGTTTAATGCAAAAAACTGTTCTTCGGGATCTTGGAACAAGGTCCCAATTTGGGTGGAAAGTGCCAGCAACGAGGTCTCACTGGGCGTTTGTCCATTGACTTCGATGTCTCCCGTGATTGAACCCGCGTAGAGATGGGGGATGAGCCCATTCACGAGGCGCATTAACGTGGTTTTTCCACACCCCGAGGCCCCTGTGACGAGTTTGAGTTCGCCAGGCGCGATGTGCAAGGAGACCTCAGAAAGCGCAGGTTGCGTTGTATTAGGATACTGGTAGCTCACATTATTGAGGGTGATCATACGAAGCTCCTTAGTGCATCGAGGCAGCGAAGGTGGGTAAATAGGGGGCTAACCACACATCGACGAGTACCACCGCAAACGTAGCGACAATGAGGCCCGTCCAAGCGAGGGTTTCGGTTCGCGAGCGCCCCGTTGGGCTACGCAACGTACGCCCCCCTAATCCGATACCTTTGAGTTCCGCCGCGACCCCTAAGTTGTCCGCCGTTTTTAACGCACGAAACAGCACGGGGATGAGGACCAAACGCGTAAAGGCCAAGGGGTGTGTGAGGAGCATGCGAAAGCCGAGCGGCCAGCCACGAATTTTCAACGTTTCCCAGACCTGATTAATGTCGTGGAAAAAGGTCGGGATAAAGCGAAGCATGACCGACACGGGGAAAAAGAGCCAAAAGGGGCAGTGCCAACGCTCCAACGTGTCCAATAAGTCTTGCACTTTCGTGCTTAGCGCTAACACCAGGACCGTGTTCATCATCGAGACGCTTCGTAAGAACGGAATAATGAGCCCACTGGTTTTATTGCTGGCCATATGGGGCGAGACGAGTCCGATCACGTACGTAAAACCTAACGCGATCAGCGTCATGACGATCAACGCAGCATAAAGACCCAGTAAGAGTTTGAAACGTTTGAGTCCGAGCGCATAGAGCGTTGTCAAGGCAACGAGCATGAGTTGCCCCGCGAGCCCAGAGAGCGATAACGCGAGTACAGCAACGACTAACGTGCAGATGAGTTTGAGACCCGCACTGACGTGGGTAAACGGCCCCGCGTTCACGGGATTAGCGAATAAAGCCCGCATGTTTTAATTCTCCAACGGTTTTCCAACCGACCCAGAGTCCGGACAGAGACCCCACATAGCCCAAGACCACAATGGGGAGGACCATCATCATTAAGGTGGGGTTTTCGCGTAAAAACAAAAACGACACCCCCAGCGAGAGCACTTTGGCGGCTAAATCGTTAAGCGCAGCAAGCATCCAAGGCGCATAGCGGTGATGGGATAAGCCAAAGACTTTGAGGATCCCCTCGGCGAGCAAGGCCCCGGCGAGGGCGGTCGGCAACAGCGTGAGGGATCCGCCTAAGAGTACTGCGCTCACCAAGGTGCTCACTAAGGTAAAGAGGAGTAGGGTTCCGGGTTTATTGACCTTGGTGAGCAACACAATCAGTAGCGTCGTAAAAACCAAATTTTTGATCACAAGACTCAGCGGGTTCATCCCTCCGCCCGCAAGTGCAATCAATAAGCTTGAGAGTTTGGTGGCGGCTGCAAAGACCCCCACCAAAACGAGCTCTCGCGCACTCCAGTAGCTATGTAAGAATGACAACGGTTT
>CAJJMF010000089.1 GCA_905192805.1 uncultured Sutterella sp.
CCGGGCGGCGAGAACGAAACCGTCAGAAGCGCCACCTCCCCGTGATGCGGAGACGTAAGACCCATGACCCAATCCTTGATGCCATTGACTCCCTGTCGACTTGCTTGGGCAAATCTCGGGGGAAAGCCAGCCCGAACGCTTTTTCTTCTGGCCATTGTTGCGACCTTTACGCTGATCTTTTTTACGGGCAGCATGTTCGTGGCGAATTGGCAAACGGGGCTCGAGAGCTTAAGCGCCCGCTTAGGGGCCGATATGCTGGTGGTACCCCAAGGACAGGGTAAAAAGATCGAAAACGTCCTCTTGCGCGCGGAACCAAGCACCTTTTATATTGATCAGTCCATGGTGGACGTGGTGAAAAAAGTTCCTGGCGCGGCCGCCGTGACCCCCCAACTCTTTATCTCCTCGATGGATGCGCAGTGCTGTTCCGTGAAGGTCCAGTTAATTGGGATGGACTGGGATTCGGACTTTGTGGTGAAACCATGGCTCAAAGGTAAACTCGATCGCCCCTTAAAAGACAACGAAATCATTGTCGGGAACTACATCGTCGGGGGGGTAGGGGCCAAACTCAAATTCTTTGACCAAGAATTCACGATCGTGGCCGAGTTAGCGCCCTCGGGCATGGGCTTTGATAGTTCGATTTTTATGACGATGGCAGCTGCTCGGGCCTTGGGTGAAAAAAAGGACCCTGACGAAGCCAAAGCCATTGCCCAGAGTGTGAGTGCCGTGTTGGTGCGTGTCACGCCTGGGACCGATCCCTTACATATTTCGGACGGCGTGCTGGATCAATTAGGGTTAGGGGCTAACGTGAACTTCGTGTTTGCCTCGGCCATGATGAGCGATACGGCAGCCAAACTGCGTCAACTCTTAAATGCGATGCTCACCGTGGGTGGGGTACTGTGGCTTGCGGCCTTAGCGATTCTCTTTACCGTGTTTTCGTTTGCCTTTAATGAGCGTGCACTTGAGCGTGCGACGTTGCGGGCGATGGGTGCGAGCCCAACGTTTGTGGCCAACGTGGTGATGCTCGAATCCTTTTTTGTCGGGGTCGCAGGGTCCTTGGTGGGGATCGGTTTAGGGGCGGTACTTTTTACGCTTTTTACCGACAACTTAGCCAAAGTCGTGGGACTACCGAGTTTAGCGGCGCCCCTTTCGTTGTGGCTCATGAATGGGGCGGGCACGTTTGGGCTCGGCCTACTCACTCCCGTTATAGCGAGTCGGGTGATTTTACGGCGTCGTGCTCACGACGATATTTACCAGACGTTAAAGGAGGGCTAAAGCATGGAGCAGACCGATAACGGCGCAACCGATACGGTGCTCGTGGCGAGTGAACTCGCGAAACGCTATGAGCGTGGCGGTCGCACCTTTTGGCCCGTGAACGGTGTCTCGTTCACGCTCACCCGTGGCACCTTTACGACGCTCGTCGGGCGAAGTGGCTCTGGGAAATCCACCTTGATTGCCATGATGGTAGGGCTATTGACAAGTGACAAAGGCAGCGTCACGTTAATGGGCAAAGCGCTTGAGGCGCTCGACGAAACGGCGCGCAGCCACCTACGCAATCAGTTCGTGGGGTATGTGCCGCAGAACGTAGCGCTCTTAGCTACCTTAAACGTGCTCGATAACGTGCGACTCCCGTGGTACTTGAGTGCCCGAGGGGCGGAACCCGAGGGTCGTGCGATGGCGCTCTTAGCGGAATTGGGCTTGGAGGGGTTGGCTGAGCAAATGCCCGAGGCGCTCTCCGGGGGCGAATGCCGTCGGGTGGCCTTAGCGCGGGCATTGATGGTCAATCCGAGCATCATTATTGCGGACGAACCCACGGCGAGTTTGGATGCCGAGACGAGTGAGGCGGTCGTGGCACGACTGCGTCAGGCGGCCCGCGACGGGGCAGCCGTCCTCTCGGTGACACACGACATGACGGGCTTAGGGCCCGGGGATACGATTTATCAAATGGCCCAAGGGGTCGTAACGCCGGTGGCGTATCACGACCTTGTTGGGGTGCAAGGACTTTAACGCGTTGGGGGCGCTTGAGGAAGCCCCCACGCGTGACCAACCATTAGGAGAACAATCATGAATCGACGTAAACTCATTCAAGCGGGCTTAGCGATCGGGGTAACGATGAGCCCTGTGGCTCAACTCTTGGCGGCCGACGCGGTGGCGGGTGGCGCGAAATGGACGGATCCGTTCCCCGTCAAGGGGAAAGTGACGGTGGCGGAATTTGGCGCCAAGTGGTGCGCGGGCTGCCCCGAAATGGAAGCGATCTTTAATAAGGTCAAAGCTTACTATGGGGATCGCGTAGCCATGGTCTATGTGGACATTGACCAGTACCCAGGGATTGAAGACAAGTATTTAGTCGCGCAGCTCCCGGGGCAACGCTTCTTTGATATCCACGGGGAACCCATTTGGCACCATAATGGCGCCTTGACCGAAGAGGAATTGAAAGAACGTATTGAAATCCTCTTAAAGCGTGCCGAAGAAGATAAGGCCGCTGGCAAAGTCTAAGACGCGTGGACTCACGATAGGCGCTCTTGCGCCTAGCCAGTGAGTCGTTTCCTCGCGATAAGCGTGAACGCTCAACCCGCCTCTCAGGCACGGACGGATTAATCCGAAGAGGGGATTCGGGTGGGCGTTTTTGCGTTTTTAAAGTGGCTATACTCTCTGGCAACGAATGACATTTACCCTGAACGTTCAGGGAACCCGATGAGGATCACGATGAAAACGACGTTATTGACCACGCTACTGTGTGCCACGCTCTTTGCCATGCCCGTGGGGGCAGCGCCCCTCAAAGTGGGCGATGTGAGCTACGAAAGGACGATGACGGTAGCCGAGCAGCCCCTCAAATTGATCGGCGCTGGGATGCGCACCAAGGTGTTTTTTAAGGTCTATGCCGCAGGACTCTATCTAAGTGCTCCCGCGAAAGACTTGGAAGCGATTCGTGCACTCAGTGCTCCGCTGCGCGTACGCTTAGTGATGGAGCGCGACGTGGGGGCCAAAACCTTTGTGGACGCGCTGGTGGAGGGCTTAGCTGCGAACAGTAGTGAGGCCACCCGTAAAGTGATTCAAAAAGAAATCGATGCGCTCGTTCGTTGCATGAACACCATTGGCGACGTGAAAACGGGCGATGTGATTGACTTTGATTTCACCACGGCGGATCAGACCGCGGTGTATGTGAACGGCAACGTCAAAGGCAAGGCCTTAGGCGGTCGCGAACTCTACCAAGCCGTCTTGGGGATCTGGTTAGGGCCCAAAGCGATTGATGCGGGCTTAAAGCGTGCGCTTTTGGGCGACAAGTAAACACTCCGCCGTGAGGCGAAAGCGATTCGGTGCGGCGGGGTGAAAACCCGGCCACGAGACCGATCACGAGGAGAATGCTTCACGAGGCGTTCTCCTTTTTTTCGGGCGGTGTTGCGTCCCGGCAACCGACCCCCCTCAGGTAATGCCGGTAAACGACCGTCACCTTTAGGCAATCGACTCGGAGAGAGCGCAAAACAAGTTAATTTAATCTAAACACGCAATTCTTTAAAAAAGACGCGTTGTCAGACTAATTGGTCGTATTAAGAAATCTAGGTAAGAATACGTATTGACAAACCAAGATCTATTAACGATAGTATATTCATTTATTACTTATTAAAAATATTTAATTAATTACTGGCAGGACGCGTGATCCTTTTTCGTGGCCACGGTTGGCGCCCACTTCTTAAGCGCTTTTCTCGGCGTTTGCCACGCAATGTTTTCCCTTTGGCTCATCCCTCCTTTGCTCGGATTGACCACCCGGGTCGAGTCGCTTTTAAAGGAAATCTCAGTCCGCTTGTCCTGCGATGAGGAGATACGTATGACCTTTTCTCACGTTAGTTTAGGCGTGAAACACCGAGCGTTGGGTGACAAGCGCACCGTTTGTCGCGCGCACGCTCAACCGAGCACGCGTTTAGCCAAAACCCTGTTGAGCGTTGCGCTCATGAGTGCGATGGCGCTGATGAGTGTCAAGGCCGCCGAAGTGATCGACGATCGCCACGCCGAAGCGGTGGACTACGGTACGCCACTCACATCAATCAATGCCCCCGACGGGTACCGACTCAAAGCCAATAGTTTGAGTATTCCGAGTTTTAAGATTGAAGGTTCGCCCGTGACCGTGGAGTTAGGCAGTGGTGGCTTAACGGTGAGAGACAACTATTCGCTTGTCGCCCAAGGGCGGAGGCTTGAGTTTGTCGGGACGGGCGCCAATGCCGCGTCGCTTAATGGGCAGCAATCCATTAACGTGAATGGCGGGACACTCAACTTTAACCAGATGGGTGAAATCGCGTGGCAGGGCTATTATTGGGTACATAACGCAGGTCACAGCACGATTGCGGACACGAACCGCTTTGCGGGAGAGAAGCTCTATGTGCAAGAGGGAGCCGAACTCATGGTCACGCGCGTGGGCGATCTGACTGTGGGTGGGCAGGTGGATATCAGTGGGAGTGGGTCTTGGCAGATTGAGGATACCCAATCGGTGAATGTGACCTCTGCTTTTCAACTCCAGCAAGGATCGTATCGCGTCAATGATGTGGAGCGTCTCACTCAGGCTCGCTCCACCTATGTGGGTGATGTGAGCGTCGAGAATGTGGGTGCACTCACGTTCACGGCGCCCCAGGCGATTCTGAGCGCCAATAGTGGTGACTCGCACCATTGGCTCAATATTGGCTCGGTCACGTTGGATATGGCTCCGCAACCGCTCAGCACCTTTCCTAACTTTTTGACGGGCTTTTACGCCTCCAATTCGGATAACTGGATTCAGACGGGCGCCTTCACGTCCGATGTTCGCTATCAGGCCTCCTCTTGCACGGGCGTGTGCACCTTTGAGGCCATCAAATCCTATGCGTCACTTTATAGTGTTGGCAAACTTCAGATTGACGTGTCGGGCGACACCGTCATCCGAAGTAATTCCGATGTGCCTTTGCCTTTGGTGAGCGGAACCGGTTTCGGTCAAGCCAATGGGTTAACCCGCATTGGGGATCGCTCCGTCGCGCTAATGAGGGTGGGGATGGCGGCCGATGGAACCCCCGGCGAACTCACGCTCAACACCGAAGGAACGAACACCTTCGCCTTCTACGATTTAGAGGCCAACCTCACGCCACAGGAACCGCAAGGCTTTCTCATCGCGCATTTGTATGCCTATCGTGGTCGCTTGGCCGTCACGGGGGCAGCGAACACGTTCACCTTTGATCGGCAACGCGACACGTCACCCGATGGGATCATTAACCTCGCGACGTGGTGGGGCTTTTCTACGGCCGTGAATAGTTTTTCTGGGGGCGATGTGGAAGTGAATGCCACCCAAGGCGATAACGCCATTGTGAACGACAAGCCGGCGTCCTACGTGCGTGGCGTGAGTGTGTCTCCTTATAACGCGGAGGCGTGGATAAGTCTTGAGGCGCCCCAAGGTATGAATCGCATCGTTCTGGCCCCGATTTTCCCCGAGACGGTGAATCACGTTGAAGACAACTTGTTGGGCGATACGACGGGTGTCTATGCGGCGCTCTACGCACGCCCTAGCTCTGTACCCGATACGCTCAGCTGGGATCGCGCGCACGTGCGACTCGATGCGCAGGGAAACGCCGTGACGCTTCGGACGACGAGCCGTGATAGCTTTGGCGTTTCCGCTGCCAATGGAGCGTATGCCGAACTCCTCGCCCGTTCGGGTGACAATACGGTCGATATGGCGACCCGTCAGCTGATCAACGGGTACCATCACTTCGGCCTCTACGCCAACGGGACGGCACGCGTTTCTGAAGTCGCTCCCTTAGGGGAAAACCGCGTGACGGTGAGCACCCACGGTACGGGCAATGAAGGGCCGCTCGTGGGTTACACGCGCGGTGTGATGGTATTTGACAAAGGGGAAGCGTACTTGACGGGTAAAGGGAACCGCGTCACGGTCGAATCCTCGCTTGAAGCCAATGTGACGGACGGGAGTGCGGGGATTGCCATTCACAATGAAGGGAGAGTGCACCTCTTGGCCACCGAAACGGGCAATATCGTGACCGTTAACGCAAAAGACGGGGTGGGGCTTTCCATTGAACCCACCCCCTCGGGTGAGCGCTCGGGAGCAGAGATTACGCTCGAGGCGTTGGGCGAGGGGAATAATACGGTTGAAGCAACGCGAGCCCTGCTCGTACGGTTGGGGTCCGTGACGATGACGACCGAGGCGGGCGAAAACCGTTTAGTGGCCGAGCGCGATGCGATCGTGATTGAGCCTCACTACTTGCCCGATACGGGACGCGTGACGATTGACGGTAAGCAAACGATCGTTGCGAAGACGGGGCTCGCGATCAATGCGCAACCCACGGCCGAGGAGTGGTTTGACATTCAACTCCACTATGCGCAGGATAGCCGGATTCAGGGCGATCTCTATGCACTCAATGGAGTCGCGACCGATATTTCACCGCGTAATGCCGCCGAACCCGGCACGATGACGCTTGACGGGAATGCGATGTTTTTCCATGGCGCTCGCCTTGATTTAACGTTAACGCCTGGGAGCCACTGGTCAGGGAATGCCACCGACTACACGGCCTTAGGCGTCACCAATCAGGTGGCGGGGCGCATTGCGCTCACGATGCAAGACGATACCCTCTGGCACTTCACGGGCATGAGTATGCTCAAAAGCGTGAGTGGTCGTGGTGGCACGATTGCCTTTGGCACGCGAGAAGACCAGTTAGGCAAAGCGCTCTATATTGATCAGCTCACAGGCTCCCAGCGCTTTGCCATGACGCTCAGCAAAGACGCGAGTCGCTCGGATATGCTCTACATCAATGAAGCGAGCGATGACGCGCAAACGTTGGTGCTCAACAACGCGGTCGAATTCAGTGCGTCGATGAACTTTGGCGATGCGGTTCGTTTTGCCACGATCCGTCAAGCGCGCGACCCGTTCCGCAGTGGGACCGTGATGGGTAAGGTGGTGCGTGGGCTCTACGTGGGCAACATCACGATTGAACGTCGCGATGTCAGCACGGATCCGCTCAATACCGACGCGAACAACCAAGCGATCGATGGTGACGCCGAGGCAATTGCCGCCCAAACGAAATTAGGGCCGAACGCTGGGGAGCGCTACCGAATGGCAACGCTCGATACGGTGGCCGAAGCGGCGCGTGAAGGCTCGCAAGCGACCTCGGAACGTCAAGTGCGTCGTGTGCGTCGGGCGGTCCTCACGGCGACGGAGGATGCGACGGCAGAGACGAGCGACGCAACGGTCACGACGAGCGTAGAGGCTCATGACACCCCGCAAAACGTCTATTTGGTGTTGAACCGCACGGAAGATCTCAGTGATGGGGCCCGTGGGAACGAGCAAGCAGTGGCCGCGAGTTGGCACGTGGCGACCTTGATCGACACGTTCACGAAGCGTGCGGGTCAGATGCAATACATGGAACGCTATCCCGAAAAAGACGTCTGGGCGCGGGCGACCTACCATCGCTCAACGTACGATGATGCGGGACGCTTACAAGGCGGAATCTTTGAGTTTGGCCACCGTCGCGAAGTGGATCATACGATGACGCATGAGCACAATGACCGCCACTATCGTAGTGTGGCCTTGGGCTACGGTGAATTCCACGAAAAGATGGCGGATCTCTCAGGCAAGAGTACGATTCAAGACTTCCACGGGGCCTTCTACGACACGTTTGAACGGCGTCCTGGGTTGGACGAACTCGAACAGTTAGAACCTTGGGAGCGGGATCAGTATTGGTGGCGTGACTCCTACGCAAAACTTCACTACGTGCGCTCGGATATTCGTGAAACCGAACGCCTGACGGGCGAAGTGAACCAAGGACACTACCACCGCTGGAGTGCCAATCTGAGTACGGAATATGGTTTCAAGAAGCCCTTGAGCGAAACGTGGTCGTTTTTGCCACAAGCGCAACTCCAGTTCACGTGGTTAGGGGAAGCTGAGTGGACGGATACGCACGGAAACCGTACCTTTGTCGACAACACCTGGAGTTTGATTGGGCGCGTTGGGTTTGACGTGGCACGCGAATGGGGTGACGCTAAAGAAAAGCGCTTCTATGCCAAAGCCTCGTTGCTGCACGAATTTAATTCGCATGCGAACCTGACGATGGAAAGTGGGGGTGGCGTTGTGGCGCCCGTCTATCGCTCGTCACTCGATACCCGAGGAACGTGGGGCGTCATTGGGTTAGGCTATACCCATAAGATAAAACGCGATCAGGTCTTCTTTGCGGATGTGGAACGCACGGTGGGCTCAGGGCTGAGCAACCAGTGGAGTGTGCGTGCAGGCTACACGTGGTCGTGGAAATAGTACGGGAAGCTCAGGTGGGGAGGATAAAACCTCCCCACCGCGTTACTGGGCTAGTCTGTGCGTCGCATGCGTGCTCAACGCATCACGGGAGTGAGAAGAGGAGGGCGTCCTCGGGAGGACTATTTCTCCGTGGGGGAGGACGCTGCTTGGGCTTTGGCCTCGGCTTCGGCCTTCTTTTTGGCTTCTTCCTCGTCGGCTTTTAGAGAGAGCGCTTCTAATCTTCGCCCGAATTCGGCGGGTGAGATCGTCGAGATCGTCGTTCCCCGACGGCCAAACCTCTTGCGGAATTCTTCCGTGGACACTATCTTTGCTGCCATTGTTTGCTCCTTTTAAGTCATCTGTGGTCACATCGCGTTGGTAGGCGGTGTTTGGGTGGATTTACTTCTCGGTGTGTGAGGATGTCGCTTGGGCTTTGGCTTCGGCTTTCTTTTTGGCTTCAGCCTCTTCGAGCTTTGTGGCGTGCTCTTCTAGTCTTCGCCCGAATTCGGCGGGTGAGATCGTGGAAATCGTTGTGGGCATGGGACCGTATTTCTTGCGGAATTCTTCCGTGGACAATATCTTTGCTGCCATTGTTTGCTCCTCCTAAATCGATTGTGGTCACTTCGCCTTGGTAGGCGGTGTTTGGACGGTTTTACTTCTCGGTGTGTGGGGATGTCGCTTGGGCTTTAGCTTCCGCTTCGGCCTTAGCTTTGGCTTCCTCAGCCATTCGTTTTGCCCAGCGTTCACGAGAGCGTCTGGCGAACTCTTCAGGTGAGATCGTGGAAATCGTTGTGGGCATGGGACCGAATCTCTTGAGCGCTTCTTCGCGTGTAATCACTTCCACTTTCATTGTTTGCTTCTCCTAAATCGTTGGCGGTTACTCCGCTCAGATATGCGAACTCTATTTTTCCGTGTGGGAGGGCGTTGCTTTGGCTTTAGCTTCCGCTTCAGCCTTTTCTCTGGCGAGTCGCTCTGCCTTTAACTTGTGAGATCTCTCGACCCACAGTCTGGCGAACTCTTCAGGTGAGACTGTGGAAATCGTTGTGGGCATGGGACCGTATTTCTTGTGGAATTCTTCCGTGGACAATATCTTTGCTGCCATTGTTTGCTCCTCCTAAATCGATTGTGGTCACTTCGCCTTGGTAGGCGGTGTTTGGATGGTTTTACTTCTCGGTGTGTGAGGATGTCGCTTGGGCTTTAGCTTCCGCTTCGGCCTTGGCTTTGGCCTCTTCCTCAGCCATTCGTTTTGCCCAGCGTTCACGAGACCGTCTAGCAAACTCTTCAGGTGAGACCGTGGAGATGGTCGTGGGCATGGGACCGTATTTCTTGATCCATTCCTCCTTGCTCAATATGGTCACTGGCATTGTTTGTTCCTCCTAAATCGATCGTGGTCATTTCGCCTTGGTAGGCTGTACTGGGGTGGTTTTACTGCTCGGTGGTGGACGTTGCTAGGGCTTTGACTTCCGCTTCAGCCTTTTCTCTGGCGAGTCGCTCTGCCTTTAACTTGTGAGATCTCTCGACCCACCGTCTGGCGAACTCTTCGGGTGAGATCGTGGAGATGGTCGTTCCACGACGGCCAAACCTCTTGCGGAATTCTTCCGTGGACACTATCTTTGCAGCCATTGTTTGCTCCTTTTAAGTCATCTGTGGTCACTTCGCGTTGGTAGGCGGTGCTGGGGTGGTTTTACTTCTCGGTGGTGGACGTTGCTTGGACATGAGCTTCCGCTTCGGCCTTAGCTTTGGCTTCCTCAGCCATTCGTTTTGCCCAGCGT
>CAJJMF010000090.1 GCA_905192805.1 uncultured Sutterella sp.
GCATCGAAGACCACGATTTCATCGATACGGTTAATAAACTCCGGACGGAAGTGTTCGCGCACTTCTTCCATCACCGCCGCTTTGACCGCCTCGTGCGGGCGTCCGATCATCTCTTGGATTTCGTTCGCTCCCAAGTTGGAGGTCATTACGATCACGGTGTTCTTAAAGTCCACCGTACGTCCTTGGCCGTCGGTCATACGACCGTCATCCAAGACTTGCAGTAAGACGTTAAACACATCCGGATGCGCTTTTTCCACTTCGTCAAACAAAATGACGCTGTAGGGTTTACGGCGCACAGCCTCCGTAAGGTAACCGCCTTCTTCATAACCGACATATCCCGGAGGCGCCCCAATCAAACGAGCCACACTGTGCTTTTCCATGAATTCACTCATGTCAATACGCACCAGAGCATCTTCGCTATCAAAGAGGAACTGAGCCAACGCCTTCGTTAACTCGGTCTTACCGACCCCCGTGGGCCCTAAGAAGAGGAAGCTACCATAAGGACGATTCGGATCCGAAAGCCCCGCACGACTTCTCAAGATGGTTTCACTCACACGGCGGACGGCTTCATTTTGTCCAACCACCCGTGCGCTTAACGCATCCTGGATGTGTAAGAGCTTCTGGCGTTCACCCTCCATCATCTTCGAGACCGGAATCCCCGTGGCACGACTCACCACCTCAGCGATTTCCTCGGCCGTTACCGACGTACGCAGTAAGGTCGGACGACGTCCTTCGGCTTCAAGCTGTTCGGCAGTCTTGAGTTTTTCTTCCAGTTTCGGCAAAACGGCATACTGCAATTCCGCCAACTTTTCAAACTCCGAGGCACGACGATACTCTTCCATCTGGCGACGAACGCGATCGATTTCATCACGAACGCTCTTCGCCCCCAAGGCTTCGCTCTTTTCCTTTTTCCAGACCTCTTCTAGGTCGGCGTATTCTTTCTGAAGCTTTTCAATTTCTTCTTCGAGAATGCGCAAACGTTTCTTCGACGCGTCATCGCTTTCTTTTTTCATCGCTTCCCGTTCAATCTTCAATTGAATCAAGCGACGATCGAGCTTATCGAGTGCTTCGGGCTTACTGTCAATTTCCATCTTGACACGAGCCGCTGCCTCATCGATCAAGTCAATGGCCTTATCGGGTAAGAAACGGTCCGTGATATAGCGGTGCGAGAGTTCAGCCGCAGCCACCAGAGCGGGGTCGGTAATTTCCACCCCATGGTGCGCTTCATAGCGCTCTTTTAAGCCACGCAAAATAGCGATCGTGCTTTCCACCGTCGGTTCATCAATGAGCACCTTTTGGAAACGACGTTCCAAGGCCGCATCCTTTTCGACGTACTTACGGTATTCGTCCAATGTGGTCGCACCAATCACGTGGAGTTCCCCACGGGACAAGGCCGGTTTCAGCATATTGCCCGCGTCCATACTCCCTTCGGTTTTACCGGCACCCACCACGGTGTGTAATTCGTCAATGAAGAGAATGATCTGCCCATTAGCGGCCGACACATCCTTTAAGAGCTTCTTGAGACGTTCTTCAAATTCACCACGGTACTTGGCGCCCGCAATCAGACCCGCCATATCAAGCGATAAAACACGCTTACCCTTCAACGAGTCCGGCACTTCGTTATTCACAATACGCTGTGCCAGCCCTTCGACGACGGCCGTTTTCCCGGTCCCCGGTTCCCCAATCAACACGGGGTTATTCTTGGTACGACGTTGCAAAATCTGCATCGTACGGCGAATTTCATCATCGCGTCCAATCACCGGATCGAGCTTACCTTGGCGTGCACGTTCCGTTAAATCGACCGTGTACTTTTTGAGCGTTTCACGTTGGGCTTCAGCATCGGGATTATCCGCGGTATCGTTTCCTCGGACGCTCGCAATGGCGCTTTCAATTTTGCTGCGCTCAAGCCCAGCTTTACGAGCTAAGTCACCCGCTGTACTACGGTCATCGGTCAACGCCAAGAGCAACATTTCGGTGGAAATGTACGCATCATTGCGCTTCATTGCCTCTTTTTCGGTGAGGTTCAATAAGTTCACCGTGTCACGCGAGACCTGAATATCGCCCCCCGTACCGGTCACCTTCGGCAAGCGATTGAGGGCCTCCTGCAAGTCGCGAGTATATTGCGCCACGTTGACCCCAGCGCGCTCGAGTAGGCTACGCGAGGACCCTTCCGAATCCGCCAGCACGGCGCTCATCAAGTGAATCGGTTCGATAAATTGGTTATCGCCCGCGATGGCTAAGGATTGGGCTTCCGCTAAGGCTTCTTGAAATTTGGTTGTCAGTTTATCTTGACGCATGGATTTGTTATCCTCCTGTGCTACCCGTGAATGATTGTGCGAGCTTTTGTGGAAGGCTCACACCACGGGCTAGCGTTTGCTTTACTTTGTATATGGGGTCGAGGAGGAAATTTTCAATAGTGAGACTTGCTACAAAGTTTGTCTCGCACGCTCACAGCAGGTCATAGAAAAAGCCTAGGTCGACCGGACGTCAAGCCTAGGCTTCTTGGGAAAAATAGGCGCTTTGTTAGTGCATCCAGCGATACCACTGGGTAAGCCCTTCAAAACCGATCCACGTCGCTACCAAGGTCCCAATGAGATGTAACCCAATGTGCCCAATGGCCTCTAACCACTCCCCATGGATGAGGTAGTTGAGATTTTCGGCCGAGAAGGTGGAGAGGGTACTCAAGCCACCTAAAAAACCCGTAATCACAAAAAGACGCACACACGGGTTAATCGACGGGTGGTGGGCAAACCACGATAGAGCTAACCCAATTAAGAGCCCAGCGATCAAATTCGCACTGAGCGTTCCCATCGGAATCCAAATGGGTTTGGCGTTGAGCCAATAGGATAGCCCCCAACGAATACAGGCGCCTAGCGAGGCACCTGTACTGACGGCTAAAACCACGAGCCACAATGGGCCGTCTCGAGTCATAAGGACATCGTCTCCATAGGTTGCGCTATGGGCAAGCGAGATCAATTATGACTGCCAACGGCGTTTCGCTTGCTCATCACTTTCGCGAGCATCTACCCAGCGCGGACCGTCTGGCGTATGTTCTTTTTTCCAGAACGGCGCCTCGGTCTTAAGCCAGTCCATGATGTATTCGCAGGCTTCAAAAGCTTCCTTGCGATGAGCCGAGGCAACGAGCACCAATACGATTTGATCCCCCGGGAGCAGTTTGCCAACCCGATGAATCACGGTGATATCGCCTAAAGTCCAACGTTCTCTCGCCAAGTTGACGATTTTCCCAAGGGCTTTTTCGGTCATGCCAGGATAATGTTCAAGCTCCATAGCATACACCTGATCGCCTTCGTTGGCATTGCGAACAACGCCTAAAAAGGATACAACGGCCCCTGCCTCCCCGGACTTACTCAACTTTTGCGTTTCCTCCGCAACGTTAAAGTCGGCCTCTCCAATGCGAATGGTGGTCGTAGGCATTGCGATTAACCTCCCGTCACCGGTGGGAAAAAGGCCACTTCATCCCCATCTTTGATCGGGTGTGTCATTTTCACCAAATCATGGTTGACCGCAAAACGCAAGCGTTTTTCGTTCGCTAACGCTGTAACGGCCGGCGCACCACGATCCATCAAGAAGTCACGTAAATCGCTGACCGTTTGTTCCTCCCCCGGCAGCTCGACGACTTCTTTATCCGTGCCCATGGCTTCCTTGAGCAGGGCAAAATAATAGACGGTAACTTTCATAAAACCATTCACCTATGCAAAGAATTGGCAGAAAGGATAGTAATTCACGATGTCACCCGAACGAATCGTGGTGCCAACGGGAATATCCACAAGTCCATCCGCCCACGCACAGGAGGAGAGGACTTGAGAATTTTGAGTGGGGAAAATATCGACACCCCCTTGAAGATTGCGACGTACGCGCACAAATTCTTGACGATCCCCTGGACGGGTCCAATCGAAGTCAGCCCGTACACTCAAGGGTTGGATATCGATATCAGTGAGCCCCATGCGGCGCAAGATGAACGGACGAGCCATCATCAAAAACACCACAAAGCCAGCGACGGGGTTGCCTGGGCAACCGATAAAAGGAACCCCTAAGACCTGACCAAACGCTAACGGTTTACCGGGCTTCAGCTTCACTTTCCAGACATTAATCTCCCCTAACTGCGACACCGCACTCTTGATGTGGTCTTCTTCACCCACCGACATCCCGCCCGTGGTCAAAATCACATCGGCTGCTTGACTCGCTTCTTCGAAGGCCTTAATCGTGGCGTCGAGCGTATCGGGCACATTGCCTAAATCCACCGCTTCGCAACCTAATGTCTGTAAAAGGCTACGAATCATAAAACGGTTCGAGTTGTAAATCCCGCCCGGAGGTAAGGGCGTTCCGGGTTGCACCAGCTCGTTACCTGAGAAGAAAATCCCCACACGCAAACGACGATATACGGTGACATACGCGCGGCCGATCGACGCGATCATACCGATCACGGCAGGCGTGAGACGCGCCCCTTTTTTAACCACAACACTTCCTTGCGCGACATCACTGCCCCGACGACGAACCCAAGCGCCTTCTTTGAGCGCCTCTTTAAAGATCGCCACATCACCATCGCGTTCCACCAGCTCTTGGGGAACGACCGTATCGGCGCCTTCAGGCATCGGAGCTCCCGTAAAAATACGGGCCACACCGCCCGCAGAGAGCTTCTTACCCACGTCCCCAGCGGGAATGCGATCCACAACGGGTAAGCGCACCGGGGTCGATTCCGAGGCACCCGCAATATCACTCGCGCGCAAGGCATACCCATCCATCTGCGAGTTGTCCCAACCCGGCACAGCAATGGGACTCACAATGTCCTCCGCAAGCACACGGTGAGTGGAATACAGTAAAGGAATCGTTTCAATATCTTGAATGGGTTCAGCTTTGTCGAGCAAACGACTTAGGGCTTCGGTATAAGTAATCATCTCGGAAACTTCACAATGAAATCAGCGACCGCTTCGGGGTCATTCACATTGAGTTGCGTAAGGCTAGCGGGTAAATCCTCTCGATCCGTGGCCACCGCAACGATATCGCGGTGCTCAAGATAAAGCGGTGCTCGCTCATCGCGACACGCCTCTCGTAGCAATTCAATTTTAGGGAAGTTGCCCTCGTTTTTAAACCCCTCCACCAGGATAATGTCGGGGGAATCAAAATGCGATAGCAGTTCGTCAATCGAGCTAGGACACGGGGTAGTCGTTTGGAGCACCCACCGTTCGGGCGTTCTCAAGATGACCTGTGAGGCCCCCTGTTCACGATAACGCCATGTATCTTTTCCTGGTGTATCCATATCCACCTGATGGTGGGCATCTTTGAGGGCCGCGACCTTAAAACCACGCCGTGACAGCACAGCGGTCACGGCGGTGGCTAATGTCGTTTTACCTGAACCAGAGAAACCTACAAAACCAAAAATTTTCGGTTCTAACAAGGTTTACCCTCCTGAACCATAAAACACATTTATTGTTGAACGATCTTGAGTACTTCGTCGCGAATCACATTCAAATCATCGGGTAAGGTGACTTTTCGCTGCGGACGCTGGTAGATATCTGCAAAGCTATCCAACGGCTCAACCGTACACCCAGTCGCTTGTTTCACCATGGGAGCAAACTTCACCGGACTCACGGTTTCTACGCAGATTGTCTTGACGCCCACGGGATGCATATAGACCCCGCAAAAGAGCGTATCGGCCGTGTGGGGATCCACAAACATGTCGTACTCCACATGCATCCATTCGATCATTTCGAGGCGGTTCGCGTGGTTGGACGTCCCCGACGTGACCCCACAAAGACGTAACTTCGCAAATTCTTCTTTGGTCAGCGAAAATTCGCCTTCGTTTTCCAACGTCTGCATCAATTCGGCCACACGCTTACCGTCACGATCCAGCAAGTCAAAGAGGAAACGTTCAAAGTTCGCTGCACGCGAAATATCCGCAGAGGGCGAACTCGTGGCAATGGTTTCACTCGAGGGCTTCGGACGATAATGCCCCGTACGGAAGAATTCATCCATGGCATCGTTTTCGTTCGTGCTGATGATTAGCTTCATCACGGGTAAGCCCATTTGCTTGGCGACCCACGCGGCATAAGCGTTGCCAAAGTTACCCGCCGGCACGACATACACGATATCTTCCCCACAGGCATTGACCGCTTCCAAATACGCATGGAAGTAGTAGACGACCTGCATCAAGATACGACCCCAGAGCACGGAATTGATACTCTTTAAATGGTTGGGCTCCGAGAACGCCTTGTCTTTAAGCAACGTGTTCACAATGTCCTGACAATTATCAAACGTGCCATCGACTTCGATGTGATAGACGTTCTTTGCGGTGCAAGAATAGAGTTGCGCAGCCTGGAATTCACTCATACGACCTTTCGGGGACAACAAAATCAATTTGATCCCTTCACGATCCGCAAACGCAGCCTGAGCCGCAGCCCCCATGTCGCCAGTACTGGCGCCAATTAAATTTAAGGGAGTGGTTTCTTTATTCGGGCGCTCATCATAGAGTCGCCCTAAAAATTGCATGGCCACGTCGTCAAAGGCTAACGAGGGCCCATTGGAGAGTTCCAGTAAACCAATCCCATCGTCACCACGCAACCAGGTGACGGGCGTCACCGCATCCGAGCGGAACCAATCGCGTCGATTGGGGAAATTGTCGCCTTGATACGTGTCATTGACTAAGCGCCATACTTGATCTTTCGGGAGTTCTGGAGCAAACAAACGCACAATTTCATAGGCCAAGGAAGCGTAACTGAGCCCCTTCCATAAGCAAATTTGCTCGCGGGTTACTTTGGGGAATTGCTCAGGAACATACAAACCCTCATCCCCAGCAAATCCCTCATGCAGAATGTCGGTAAACGAACGTGGGAGGTTTTCCCCACGGGTGGACACATAACGCATACGTTACTCCCTGCTTGATTTTTTTCTCAATGGGCATAGCTATACCACGCCCAAAAACTCGGTCTTACTGAGCATACTAACCGATTTTCTTAGGCATTTTGAGAGGGATTTTTTATTTCTTCGTGCTCTCCTACGAGAGAATGACGGGATTTTCCCTAAGTTCTTAGCCTAAAGAGGTAGTGTTCTTTAATTTTCTTTGCGCTTGCTCAACGTGCACGGGATCAGCGCACGGAAATTTCCCAGTACTCCTATGAAAAACCGTTTTCCCTGACCATCCCCTCCTATAATTAAATCAATCCTGACCTTTTTTCCCACAAGGAGTGTCTATGCCCTTGCCTAAAGCACCAACCCAGCTTGGTGACCTCTTAGAGGATTACGACGCAACGAACACCGATTTTGCCTTAACTCCCCATGACAAAAACCCTGAGGGAACAGCGAAAAAAGGGAAAAAATCGCGTGCTCGACCTGCCCTCTCCGGTGAGCAAGCGCCTACCCTTAATCTGGAAGAGCCACCGTTTACCCTCACCCAAACCGCTTTACCCGCTGCGGCCACTCCGGGAAAAAAGGTAAAGCGTAAAACCAAAGCGGCTCAGCCCACCGAAAGCGTTCAAGACAACGCTCCGGAAACGAGCACCGCTCCCATCCAAGCGACGCCCCAAAAAACACGCGCCAAGAAAACGGCCAGCCGTGCTAAGGCTCCGGCGAAAACGGCTCAACCCGCTTTAAATGGGCTTTCAGAAGTCGAAAAAGAGGCGCAGGCAACGCCAGAGGCTACTTCGCGCGCCGTGACTGCCTCCAAAGGCACCAAAGCACGCACACCGACCAAAAAGGGAAGTGCCAAAGCCGCGTCTGCCCCGCAATCCACCGATACGACCAAGGCAGTGACGCCCGATCAAACGAACGTAGCCAAAGCGGAGGAACCGCTCGAACCCGTCGGTGAGGGACTCGATACCACTCCTAACGCGAAATCGCTCGATGACTTAGTGCTCCCCTTACGGGGTGCCTCCAGTCGCATCACACGCCACCATAATGTGGGGGATGGCTTAAAGCTCTTTGTCCTCGATACCAACGTTCTCATGCATGACCCACAGTGTCTTTTCCGCTTTGAAGAGCATGACGTCTTTATTCCGATGACCGTGCTCGAAGAGCTCGATAATCACAAAAAAGGCACGACCGATGTGGCACGTAATGCGCGTAGTGTGAGTCGTAGCTTAGATCAGCTCACTGAGCGACATCCGACGAATTTTGACGAAGGGATTGCGCTCAACCTGTTAGGGAATGTGGAAGCCAAAGGACGACTTTTTATTGAAACGAGCCCGATTGCTGAACCGTTGCCCATGGATCTGCCACTCACCAAGGCGGATAACCATATTTTGGCCACCGCAAAAGGCGCCATTAAACGTTTCCCCGAACGCACGATTGTGTTGGTGACGAAAGACATCAACATGCGTATTAAGGCCTCCGTGTTGGGATTAGCGAGTGAAGATTACCTCTCGGACAAAGTCATTGATGACACGGCCTTACTCTTCACGGGGCACCGTCAACTGCCGTCTAAATTCTGGGATACCGTCGCTGATTCGTTGGTGGTCAACAAAACCGAACAAGGAACCATCTACGAATTCACATGGGATGAAGCGCATACGCTCGTTCTCAATGAATGCTTAACCGTCTTAGGGGATGGGGACTTTATGGGGATCGTCGTTAACGTGGACGGGAAAAAAGTTCAGGTTCGCGCCCTACGTGACTACCAAAAGCGATTAAAACTTTGGGGGATTCACTCTCGAAATGCCGAACAGAACATGGCTCTCAACTTGCTCATGGATCCCAATATTGATTTTGTGACCATTCTGGGCCAAGCGGGGACTGGGAAAACGCTCCTTGCGCTCGCGGCTGCCCTGGCTCAAATCTTTGACACCACGCGCTACAGCGACGTGTTAATTACGCGTGCTACGGTGAGCCTCGGAGAGGACATTGGGTACTTGCCAGGATCCGAAGAAGAAAAGATGACGCCGTGGATGGGGGCCATTGAAGATAATCTGGAAGTGTTGCTCTCCACCGGGGGTTCCAGCAAACTCACCGCCGAAGCACTCAAAAAACGCATTCAAATTAAGTCGATGAGCTTCATGCGTGGCCGCACGTTCTTAAAGAAATTTGTGATCATTGACGAGGCCCAAAATCTGAGTCCGAAGCAGATGAAGGCCCTGATCACACGAGCAGGTCCTGGTACCAAGATTGTCTGTTTGGGGAACTTAGCCCAGATCGATACCCCCTATCTCACCGAAGGCAGTTCGGGGCTCACGTATGTGGTCGAACGTTTCCAAAACTGGCGTCATGGCGCCACGATTACGCTCGCACGTAGTGAGCGTTCTCGCTTAGCGCAGTATGCTGTAAACGTGCTCTAAAAACGACAATCCGGGAAAGGAAAGCTTCGAGTCCTCTTCCGGGCACCATCAAATAACGGGACAGAGCGTCACTCGACACTTTGTCCCGTTTTCTATGGATTGGCACACGCCCACAGCAGGTAGTCGGTACCTTAGCGCTCGCCCTTTGAGGTAAGCTGCACCACCGTGTTTCGCATCGCTTCAGGTAGGCTAACCACCAGATCACCCGGTTGTGGAGCTGACGGACGAGCGAGCGGGCGTTGATCCTCACGATAAAAATCGATCGCCGTCACTAATGCATCCTCTGCCATCGTTTCGAGTTCCTCTCGCGATGAGGCTTCGGTAATAGCTTCAGGTACATCCCGACAAGTGGCAAGGTAGCCACCTACGCCATTGGATTCAACCATGAACGGATAACGCCAATCTAAATGCCGTTCCTTCTCCATTTGGGTCATAGATTTCCCTCCTGAGCGCCCTTTTATACAAAGTAGGCAAAGATCATGAGGCCCAGCATCACAAACGCCAAGGCAATCTTGACGGCTGTCCCAATGACCATCCCCATCCAAGTTGCAACTCCGACACGCCCCGCATGAAGCATGTCGCGTTTGGCAATAAACTCCCCAATAAAGGCGCCAATCAACGGAAAGACGAAAATGCCGACCAGCCCACCGACGAAGACGCCGACAACCGTCCCAATGACCGACC
>CAJJMF010000091.1 GCA_905192805.1 uncultured Sutterella sp.
GTGGACTATGGCAATGCAACCTCAATTATATGAGCCCAGTTCAGGCACTTTGCTTATCACACACGTGGTTTATGCACTCCACCTGACTTCGATTGTGATTGGTGTTTTCACGGGCGCAACCGTGGTGGGAGCCTTTATTTTTTCTTGGCCCTCGATTATTGCCGTCATTCTTAACTACGTCTTCCGTTCGGATGCGCAGGGAACGTATGTTTATTCCCATTTTGCCTGGCAGATCCGCACATTCTGGGGAGCCTTTTTATGGATGGTGTTGACCTTCTTGGTGGGCACGGTGCTTGTCGTCTTTGGGATTGGGTTACTGGTTTATATGATCGGCTTTTTTGTGTTAGGGATTTGGGTGGCCTACCGTATGATTTATGGTTGGCTGAAGCTCGTAAACCACGTGTCTTTACCACTCTGACACGCAAGTATTAAAGGCAACGTATGGCATTGGGTGCAACCGTGCATAAAGTCACGGTAGATATTTCAGACATTGACCGTGGCTACTATGGTAAGCATGTCTTAACGGTCGCACAACATCCCTCTGAAACGCAAGAGCGTTTGATGTTACGTGTGCTGGCATTTTGCCAGCATGCGGATGAACGCACGGAGTTTGGACGTGGACTGTCGACGGAGGGTGAGCCTGCGCTTTGGCAGATTGATGATACAGGGGCGATTGCAACGTGGGTTGATGTCGGTTGGCCCGATGTGAAACAGGTGCGTAAAGCCGCCGGTCGTAGTGACAAGGTGGTGATTCTTACCTACGACGAAGCCAAGTATGAGCCTTGGTGGCGTAGCCATGCAGGGGAGCTAGGCAAAATCGATAAACTGACTGTCTATGCCATCGATCAACACTACGTGGAAGCGTTAGCGGTTCTTGTGAATCGCAATATGAAAATCGCCGTGACCATTCAGGATGGTGTTATGTGGGTCAGCGATGACCAACATAATGTTGAGGTGGTTATTAAAACTCTCCAACGTTGGGACTAGATGAGCAATTATGTGGCAAATCTATGCAATTTTGTCCGCGACCTTTGCGGCTTTGATTGCCGTGTTTGCCAAGGTGGGGGTGAGGGATATTTCGTCGAATCTCGCGACGGCCATTCGCACAGCGGTGATTATGTTGCTCGTCTGGGGGATTGTGCTGAGTACCCATGAACTCTCTGGTATAAAAAATGTGCCCCGCAACACTTGGCTTTTTTTAGTGCTCTCAGGGCTTTCAACGGGATTCTCTTGGCTCTGTTATTTCAAGGCGATTCAAGTGGGTGAACTCTCCTGCGTTGCTCCGATAGATAAGCTTTCGGTGGTGATTACTATGGGATTAGCCTTTTTGTTGTTTGATGAGACGCCTAGCTGGAATGTGCTCTTCGGGGGGGCTCTTAATCGCCGCAGGGTCGGTTTTGATGCTCGTGAAATAGGCAAGAAAAAACGCAGTCCAATCGGGCTGCGTTTTTGTTAGTGCTTGAGGCTATCGGCCATACGCCAGAAGGCTCCCTCTAAGGTAACTCGTAGATCATTATCTTGGATGGTCTTTTCTAGCGCTAGACGCATACAAAACATCCACTCGTCTCGAACTTGTGCATCGATGGGCATCCCACGATGCTTTTCACGAAGCATGGGCATGCCATGGCGTTCGAGGTAGAGGGCAGGTCCCCCAAGCCAACCTGACAAAAATTCAATCATGCGCTGTTCGTAGTGATCGAGATTATCAGGATAGAGGCTACGTAAGTGTTGAGCTTCTGGTCGAGTGCGCAATACGTCAATATAGGCTTTGACCAGTTGCTCGAGACCTTGCGCGCCTCCGATGAGTTCGTACAAGGAGTTTGGCACGGGTTTACCCCTTAGAAAAAGACTTTCCAGACCCCGATAAGCAAGCAAACCCAACCTACAATGGGATGTAAGAGCATGCGGAATAAGGGTTTCTGGGGTGTAAAACCTAACCCGAACACCCAACAAATGCTCATACCGTAAAGCATGAGCTCTAGCCACCCATGTGGGACTGATGCGCTGTCAGGAGCGATTGCCCGAGGATAGATAACAATCAGAGCAATGGTGGCCGCTGCTGCGAGTAAGCTAAGTACTCGCAGTAGCGTATGACTGGATTTGGGAGCGGGCGCGTTAGTCGTCATGGCGCGAAACTAAGGTTTCGACTGTCACGGCAAAAAGGATGGCAAACGAAACACCGAAGGCCCAGTAAAAATACGTCATGGTAATTCCTTTTTTAGGGTGACTCGCGCTAAGCGCGAGTCACGATGAGCAATTAGTACAAGGTGTGCGAGTTCTTTTCGATGTACTTGTCAGTCAGCTTACCGCTCATAACCTTGTAAGCCCAGCCCGTGTAAATCAACACACAGGGCAAGAATACCAAGGTAACGATGAGCATCACCAACAACGTCAGTTCAGAACTGGTGCAGTCCCACATGGTTAAGCTGGAGCGTAAGTCGCTCGAGCTCGGTAACACGAACGGGAACATGGCAGCCAACGGGGTCAAAATGACACCTAAGAGCATCACACTTGAGCACACGATGGCAAAGCCAGCCTTTAACTGACGAATGAAGAGAACGCCAAAGAGCGCACCAACCACTGCCAAGGCAGGCACTACCCACAAAATGGGCAAGGAATTGAAGTTGTTGAACCAAGCGCCAGCCTGAAGTTCGACGGTCTTAGCGAGCGGGTTGGCCGGACCATTCGGGTCCAGACCATGCGCAACATAACCGTCAATACCAAAGTAGACCCAGAGACCGCCCAGAATGAAGAGCACAGCGGTGAGTAAACCAGCCAGGCTCGAGACACTCTGAGCACGCTTCTGCAAGTCACCTTCCGTACGGAGCACCAAATAGTTGGCACCATGGAAGACGATCATGACCAAGGAGAGCACGCCGCACAACAAGGCGAACGGGTTAAGCAACTGGAAGAAGTGACCCGTATAGATCGGACGCATCGTATCGTCGATATGGAAGGGAACCCCTTGTAAGAGATTACCGAAAGCCACACCGAAGATGATCGGAGGAACCGAAGAGCCAATAAATAAGGCCCAGTCCCAGTTTTGCTTCCACTTGGTGCCAGAGGCTTTGGAGCGGTAGTCAAAGGCCACCGGACGGAAAATCAAAGCAAATAGCACGATGAGCATGGCGATGTAGAAGCCCGAGAAGGCCGTTGCATACATCATCGGCCAAGCGGCAAACATCGCACCACCCCCCGTCAACAACCACACTTGGTTACCGTCCCAGTGCGGTGCGACCGAGTTGATCATGATACGGCGTTCGTTGTCGTTTTTCCCGAGGAAGGGCAACAAGGTACCCACCCCCATGTCATGGCCGTCCATAATGGCGAAGCCAATGAGCAACACACCGATGAAAAGCCACCAAATGACTTTGAGAACTGCATATTCCAACATGTTTTATCTCCTCGGTTTAGTTGCGTTCAAAGTGATAGCGACCCGTACCGAGCGAGCTTGGACCCTTGGAGCAATAGCGGATCATAATCCACATTTCTACAATGATCAAACCCGTGTAGAGCACGCAGAAACCAATCAAAGAGCCAGCGACTTCCGCTGCGGAGAGCGAAGAAACGGACAAGTGAGTCGGGAGCATATTGAAAATAGTCCACGGCTGACGACCGTATTCAGCAACAAACCATCCCATTTCATTGGCAAGCCAAGGTAAGGGGAGAATGAGGAGTGCGAGCTTGAGGTACGTACGCTTTTCCGTCAAAGTGTTCTTGATACCGAAGTACAAGCCTAAGAGGAAGACCAAAGCGACAGTGATACCGCTACCCACCATGGTGCGGAAAGCCCAGAACATCGGTGTAACGTTCGGAATCGTATCGGCAGCAGCCTGCTTGATCTGTTCCGGCGTAGCTTTCGTGACGTCTTCAACGTACTTCTTCAACAAAAGACCAAAGCCTAAATCGTCCTTGACCTTCAAGAATTCTGCACGCAACGCTTCGTTCTTCGGGTCCTTACGCAACTGAGCTAACAGATCGACCGCCTTCTGACCGCTGATGATACGGCGTTCAGAGTCAGCAAGAATCGTTTTAATCCCCGGAATTTCGGTCGAGACAGAGCGCGTACCCATTAACCCGAAGAGCCAGGGAACGGTAATTTCCATATCGTTACGCTGGGCTTCTTTGTTGGGCATCGCAAACAGTGTCAACGGGGCAGGAGCCGGATGGGTATCCCAAATAGCTTCCATCGCAGCAATCTTGGAGGGCTGATCACGCGTAACCAAGTAAGCGGATTCGTCACCCATGTGCAAGGTGATGAAGGAAGCAATAATCCCGAAGGCAGCAGCCAAGCGGAAGGACGCTTTGGCAAACTTCACGTCCTGACGACGTAAGAGGTAAAGCGCGGAAATCGAGAGGACAAACACGGCCCCCGTCATATAACCACCACCGACGGTATGAGCAAACTTAGCTTGCGCCCATTCACTCGTAATCACCGCCCAGAAGTTGGTCATTTCCATACGCATGGTCGTGAAGTTAAATTCCGAACCCACGGGGTTCATCATCCAAGCGTTCGCGATCAAAATCCACATGGCCGAGAGGTTGGTCCCTAGGGCCATCATGCAGGTGGCAAAGAAGTGCTTACCCTTGCTTAAACGATCCCAACCGAAGAAGAAAAGACCGACGAAGGTGGATTCCAAGAAGAATGCCATTAAACCTTCAATAGCGAGAGGGGCACCAAAGATGTCACCCACATAGTGGGAGTAGTAAGCCCAGTTCGTACCGAACTGGAACTCCATGGTGATACCTGTAGCAACACCAATAGCAAAGTTAATACCAAAGAGTTTGCCCCAGAAGCGGGTCATATCTTTGTAAAGTTCTTTGCCCGTGACGACGTACGTTAATTCCATGACAACAAGCATGAAAGACAACCCCAATGTCAGAGGGACAAAGAGGAAGTGGTACATCGCGGTAGCTGCGAATTGCAGACGTGACAGGTCAACAAGATCAGAAGGGATCATGAGGACTCCAGATGTAGTTGAGGTTAATTATTTTTGGGGAGATCGGTCGGCAGCTGTCTCTGTCCCGATAAACGCGTTGCTCACAGAGTTCGGCGTTACTGTTGGACGGTGCTCTGGACTAAAGAAAAAGTACCAGAGGCAAAAAATAACGAACAACTTACAGGCGATGACAACCGCAATTTCAAGAAGTAACTTGGAGTTTGGGGTTTTCCTGAGTTTTGTTTTCATAGTTTGGACTAGTGTCGACGTTTCCAACTCCCCTCATACTAAGTGAAAAGAGAGCTTGAAATAAGCGTTTATGAGATGTAACTCTACGTAAAATTGACAATTTCTTGCAAAGTGTGCCACTATTAATGCCAATGTGACTCATTTTTGTCAGTAGGTGGCATATGGCTGTTCAATCGGAATTAAAGACCATTCTGGATTCGCTCAATGAACCGAGACTATTAATACGCAATGATTTTTCGGTTGCCTATGCAAACCGAGCTTTTTTGCATCGGTATGGCCAACAAGATTATGAGGGCCGACCTTGCTATGAATTAGTGTTTCATTTGAATAAGCGTTGTTCGGCGTGTGGGGAAGTTTGTCCGCTCGAACAAAGCCTCATTACGAAGCAAAATGAAGAAACCTTCCGCCGTCAAAACACGATGTCAGGAAGTCGTTTTGTTGAAGTGTCAACCGTTCCCGTGGTGCGCTCCGATGGGGTGCCTTCGTATTTCATGGAAACCGTTCGCGATTCCGAAGGCATGGTAGAGCAATTGGAGCGTGTGGGGTTGGTGACACGCTCCAAAGCTGTCAAGAAATTGCTCTCGAAGATCGCGCAATTAGTTCCCCTGGATGTTCCCGTTCTCTTTGTCGGGGAAACTGGAAGCGGTAAAGAGGTGTTTGCAAAGGTGTTGCATGAAAACTCTCGCCGAGCCGCTCAAGCGTTTTTACGAATGGAGTGCCTCACGCTGACGGAAGAAAAATTGGCGCGCGAAATTAACCGTGCCTTTGGTACAGGGTTGACAGGAGGAACGCTTTACTTAACGGATGTGGCCGAGTTGTCCCATGAAATGCAGGCAAGCATTCTGCAGTTTTTGAAAACAGGGCGCTACTTCGTTGCGGGGAATGAAGGCGGAGAAAAGGCGGATATTCGCGTGATTTTTGGAACGCGCCGTGAATTAAAGCCATTGGTCGAACGAGGGCTCTTTAATGAAGAGCTGTTTTATCGGTTAGCCATCAGCCGGTTAGATGTTCCGAACTTGAAAGACCGTCAAGAGGATATTCCTGAACTTTGTGAACTGATTTTGGCTGAGTCCGTCTCAGGACGCCAACAAAAACTCTCAAGTGCAGCGCTTAAAGAGTTGCAACAACGCGAATGGTCTGGGAATGTTGCAGAGCTCTCAGCCGTATTAAACCGCGTCTCGATTTTCTGTCAGTCCGACACGATTGAACTAGTAGATGTTTTAAGTGAAATCGGGTATGTTAATGCTCGCGTGGGTTCAGGAGACAAGGCTCTCTCTGAGCAGCTCAATGATGAGCAGTATTTGCGAGAACGATTAGAAACCTGGCAAGGCTCTCGTAAAGACTTAGCTAAAGAGCTAGGGATTAGTGTCCGTACGCTCTACCGACAGATTCAAAAACTAGGAACGACACTCAATGAGTCAGGATCTTAAGATTAACGAGGTGGCGGATCGGCTGAAATTTCGTTTGCTACCCAATGAGGTGCGAGGGTTTATTCTTCGCGCCGGCACCCCAGTTGTGTACTCGGTGCTGCCTGCAAGCGAGTTACCCGCTAAAGGTACACTCGTGTTTTTGCATGGTGTGGGTAGTAATGCTAGCCGTTGGGAAGAGTTTGTCGAACGAACTCCGCTAAAACAATCGTGGGATCTGGTACGTATTGATCTACGTGGGCATGCGAGTAGTGAAACACGTCTGGCGGGTACCCTAGAGGCGCATAGTGCGGATTTGGTGGCGATTCTCGATGCGTTGAATGTGCCCCAAGCAGTCATGGTAGGGCATAGTTTAGGGGCACATATTGCCATGCAGTTTGCCCATATGTATCCAGATCGAGCCAAGGCCTTGGTGTTAGTGGATCCGCTCGTGGATGAAGCACTCACGGAGGTGGCTATTAAGAAGCGGGCGTGGCGACCTTATCTGAAAGTGATTTCGTCAGTCGCCCGTTTGTTCAATCGGTTGGGGATAAAGCGCCAGCTTCCTTACTACAGTTTGCGAGCTCACGATCAGGTTGCCCGTGAAATGCTCTCTCAAGGGGGGGATCAGCTTCAAGCATTTATCAAAGAATACTCTTCCCCTTTTAAAGATCTTGGTCATATCCACACGGCGGACTACACTCGGGATTTGATCGAAATCAGTCGAGTGTCAGCGGATATTTCGCAGTTCCCTCGACCGGTGTTGGTGGTGGCTGCCACGTCGGGGAAAATTACCTCTCCCGAGAAAGTGCGTGCTTGGACCCAACGTCTGAAGCAGGGTCATATGGATATGGTGGAGTGTATTCATTGGCCCTTTACGGAGTGTCCCGATGATATTTCTCGGGTAATTCAGACTTGGATCAGTGCGTTGTAGCGGATCGTAGTAAGGACAAAAAAGACTTCCATCGTGTGTCGTGGAAGTCTTTTTTCCATTCAAAACTGACGAAAAGAGGTCTATTAGGATTTTGCTGAGGCTTCGACAACCTCTTCATTTCCTGTGGCTTCGTCATCGTCTCGGTTGACGACAATACGTACAATGGGCGGAGCCACGGCCGCATCTTCTTCCGAAATTCCCCATAAGGCTAACAACTCTTCCTGAGAGGGAATCTCTTCTTTTTTACGAGCCCGACGGCTCGCCAAAGCGGCACGGACGACTTTTTCAACCACGTCTAAGGGAAGACAGTTGAGGTCAGAGAATTCAATGGTGCAACGTTCAGCGTTAATAAAAGGGACTTGGTCCTTGAATTCATTAATCACATTTTTTTCTGCGATAAACAAAGTCAGTGATTTGTCCTGAGACTCAACAGCAAACAACGGGCCGTCGAGTTCATAAAACGCGAGTCCGTAACGCATGCTTTCACGAACGCCACGGGCAGAGCGTCTGATCATACTGCAAACTCTCGCCATTGCAACGCGTCGATCGTTAGGAAGGCTCTGAAGGTAGCCTCCGACCGTCGTAGCGGCAGGTACCATGTGTAGCTTCTCCGGTAAAAGACGAAATGTAGACTATTAATTTTACCAAAAATTACACCAGTTTCCTAGCGATAAGCCCCGATAAGGTAAAAGAAAAAGCGAGAGTAGGCAGTTGGGCTATGGGAGAGCAAGTGCCTACTCGGATGCGTGTTTTGCGCAAAGGCGCCGACAAAAAATTAAGGGCGTGTTCCGAAAGTATAAGTGGCTTTAAATGGAACTTTTAAAACATGATTGAGTTGTCCAGCGGCACAGTCGGTGAGTGGAACACCCCCGCGTGTTTGTGAACGCACGGTTCGGGAAACTTCCTGATAGTTTTTCTCTTGCGTTTGAGTAGAAATATCGTAGTACACCTCAGGAAGGTCTCGATTGTTTGTTCGCTGGATTAGCTGAGGTTGCGAAAGAGAAAACGTGGTTCCTGAGAGGGTAACGATATCCCCTGAATCGGTTAGTCGGGCGATCATCTTTCCAGAGGATGTTTTAAAGCGTGCATTCGCGTTAAGATATTGCCAGTAGTAACCCTTGCCATCACGGGCGCAACGTAAACGTGTTTCACCGTCTGCAGACCAGACAAACAGTTTTTTCTTGAGAACCACGGGAGCTTTTTTCTCGGGTTCATTTGAGGCACTGAAGGGGGTGATTCCTGTACAGCCCGTTACGAACAGACATACGATGACAGCATTTAGGATAGCGATTGATTTACGGTTGTCGAGTATCATGGCGAGGACTCCTTAAGGCTGTGTAGAAAACGAATTGCCCAGACATAATGAAAAAATGAAGGGCAATGTCTACAGTAGCCTTACTCTATGATTTGACTATAGCGGTTTTAGTGCCGTAGCACTAGTGGCTTACGGGATAAGCTCGATAGTCTTTTGTAAACGATATTCAGGCAATTCCATCGAGCGGCAAGGCTCTGCGGGAATTGGATAAAGGGGATACTGGTGTTTCAGATTCGAATCCACGGTCGTGGTGGCCAAGGGGTGGTCACTGCGGCAGAGATGTGTGCCTTGGCTGGCTTTATGGAAAAGCACTACGCCCAAGCGTTCCCCAGCTTTGGGTCGGAACGTACGGGTGCTCCTGTAGTGGCTTTTGCTCGATTTCACAACAAAGAAATCCGTTTACGTGAACCCGTACAAGAACCGGATGTGGTATTGATTCAAGATCGTACCTTGCTCACGAGCGGTAATGTGTTTGAAGGGTTACGCCCTGACGGGTATGTGTTGATCAACACCGATAAAACGTTTGCGCAGTTGGGCTTAAGTGAGCTAGAGGCAAGCCTTCCTGCAGGGCACTGTGTGACGGTGCCTGCTACGCGCTTTGCCCTCGAAAAAATTGGTCGCCCTTTGCCTGGGGCTGGCATGTTAGCTGGGATGGCCGCAATGACGAAGGTTTTGAAACTCGAAAGTGTTATTGCGGCCTATAACGATAAGTTCTCTGGACGTATTGCCCAGGCGAATGCCGAGGTGGCCACGTTGTCGTTTGAACATGTCATGAAGGAGCTACAAGGATGAGAAAACAACTCGAAGGTAGTCAGGGGGTGGCTGCTGCGGTCGCCTTGTGTCGACCCGATGTGGTGTGTGCCTACCCAATTTCTCCCCAAACCCATATTGTGGAAGCGCTCGGAGCGCTTTGTCGAAAAGGGGAGCTGCAGAACTGCGAATACATCAACGTGGAAAGTGAGTTTGCGGCGATGTCGGTTGCGATTGGTGCGTCCGTTGCCGGTGGTCGTG
>CAJJMF010000092.1 GCA_905192805.1 uncultured Sutterella sp.
TGAATCACCCCCGGGTTCACGGTGGTACCTTTGGTTTCGTTCGCGAGCTCATAGGCAGCCAACGAGAACTTCATGGCCGCAATGTTGGCATTACAACCGTCCTTGGGGTTATTGCCGGCGTGCGAGGCCTTGCCTTTGAAGGTCACGCGGAAGCTCTGGACACCCTTACGAGAGCGCACCAATTTGCCACCCGCACGAGCGGCTTCAAAAATCAACACATGTTTGGCTTTCGCCCCATGCTGACAGAGCCATTTGGCGGAGTGCTTGGAGCCCGTTTCTTCGTCCGGGTTATAGCAGACGCAAATCGACAAGCGAGCTAAATCTTCGGGGCGGGCGGCTTTGAGGGCGTAGAAAATCGCCAACACCCCCCCTTTACAGTCCGAACAGCCCGGGCCGTAAGCACGGTTGCCTTCCACTTTAAAGGGGCGGGCAGCTGCAGTACCATCAGGGAAAACGGTGTCCAAGTGAGCATTCATCAACACATCATAGTAGTCGGCTTCCGGTTTGTTACGGGCAATCAAGCCTTTACCCACTTCCGGTCCTAAGTCAACCAACTCGCAGGTAAATCCGATGGATTCAAAATGCGCCTTCATGATTTCGGCAGCACGCGTGACACCCGCCGTGTTAGCGGTACCGGCATCCAAGTTGACCAAGGGGGCCAAATCTTCAAGATAGTTGTTCAATACAGTCATGTTTTACTCCACTGTGGACAGGGGGTCATCGCGAGATAGCGTCCCCAAGGAAAGCAGGTTTCTCAGGGCGGTCATCACGAACGACCCAATAAATGATCTAGGACAGTGTAGCAAACCCAATAAAGAGGCGCGTTAGTGAAATCGCTTAGAGGCTAGGGGGACGAAGGGAGCCAGAAAAACACTGATTGCTTAAGTGAGTGCATTGTGTGGATATGGGAAGTCAATCACGCACGGCTCTCCTACAGAGCATTTTGTAACGAGTTCTAAGAAGCCCGTTGAAAGTCTAATTTTCAAGAAAATTTCAGTACAATGATGGTCAAAGCTTGAATACAGACGAATGAGAGATCAACATGGACTAGGTTTCGTCTGCCAATTTGGAGTAAAGAAATGTCGCTCAATGACCCCCGTTGGGGCCGTGACTCATCCGATGATGAGCCCCGTAAAGATAAGAACGAGACTGCTCAAGAAGACCAGCAGCCTTCGAACGAGCAGAATCAAGATAAAAAACCGTCCGCTTCGGATACCTCGAAGAAGGGAAAAAACCGTGCTTCACAAGATGACAGCACTTGGGACGATGTGGAAAAGATGTGGGAAGACGTTAATCGTGCCCTTCAGGACCTTTTCCGTGACCACAGCAAACCACAGCCTAAACAACGTACCAAGTTAAGAAGCCGTGATGACTTCTCCCGAGACGATTTAGATGAAGAGGACGAACGTCCGACGACGGGATCTCAGACGCGATCCTCGTCGACGGACTCTCGTCAACGTCGTCCTTCGGACGATGGAAATAATTGGCATCCGCCGATTCCGCCCCTGACGCCTCGCAATTTGGGTAAAGGTACCCGTTGGGGCATGGGCTTGTTGCTCGGGATCCTCTTAGTGGGTTGGGCGGCGACGGGCTTTTATATTGTTCCCGAAGGGCAGACCGGGATTGTGACCACCTTTGGTCGTTATTCCGACTCAACGGCGCCAGGGTTCCGTTGGCACGTCCCGATGCCGATTCAGGATGTGCAGTTAGTGGACGTGAGCAGCGTGCGTACGGCCGAGATCGGTGCCTCTGGGCGTTCCGATCGATTGCGTGAAGCGTTGATGCTCACCGACGATGAAAACATTGTCGATATGCAGTTTACGGTTCAGTACCGTATTAAGCCTGGTGTTGGGGCGCGTGACTACGTCTTTAATATTCGTCAGCCCGAACGCACGGTGGTGCAAGCGGCCGAATCCGCGATGCGTGAAGTCGTGGGGCGTAAGACGATGGACAGCGTTTTGTTTGAAAGTAAGGCTGAAATTGCCGAAGCGGTTCGCAAATCCATGCAGGACATGCTCGATCGTTATACCTCGGGTATTGAAATCATGAGTGTGGCCATTCAGAATGCCCAACCGCCTCAGCCGGTTCAAGCCGCCTTTAACGATGCCGTGAAGGCAGGGCAAGACCGTGAACGCTCCATCAATTTAGGTGAAGAGTATCGCAATCAAGTGCTTCCGCGTGCCCAAGGGACGGCTGCGCGTCTCAAGGAAGATGCCTTAGGGTATCAAGCTCGTGTGACGGAAACGGCACGAGGGGATGCGGCGCGCTTCTCAGCGTTATTTGAGCAGTATCAGCGGGCACCGGAAGTGACGCGTGATCGCCTCTATATCGATGCTGTTAAAGAGGTGATGAGCAATACAACCACGGTGTATGTCGACTCCAAGCAGGGCAATAACATGCTCTATTTGCCACTCGACAAGATTCTGCAACAGACAAAGCAAAGTGCAGAAGAGGCAGTGCAGCGTAGTGCGGATACACCCAGTGTGGTGAGTAGTACGGCCCAGTCGGCTGCCAACGATCGTGCCAATACGGATCGTACGACGAACGAGCGCCGTGCGAACTCGTCATCCAATGATCTGTACCGATTGACTCGCGAACGTTAAGCTGGGGGAGGGAAAACCGTATGTTTAAGAGATTATCTTCGCTCTCCGTGATTCTCGTTGTACTCGCGGGGTTGTTCAAAATGTGTGCGTACACCGTGAATGAGCGCGAGTACGCCTTGGTGTTTGCCCTTGGGGAATTAAGAACCGTGATTGATACCCCGGGGATTCACTTTAAGTTGCCGCCACCCTTACAGAACGTGGTCTACTTGGATAAACGTATTCTGAATCTGGATGGCGCTGATGCGGACTTGGTGCAAACGAGTGAAAAGAAAAATCTGCTCATTGATACGTTTGTGAAGTGGCGTGTGGAAGATCCGCGTTTGTACTGGGTGTCGTTCCAGGGGAACGAACTCGCCGCGGAAAACCGCTTATCGGCACTTTTACGCGATGTGCTCAACATTGTCGTGAACAAACGTACCGTCAATCAGATTACGAGTTCGGAACGTGAAAAAGCCATGCGCGAAATTTCCACGACCCTACAAGACCGTGTCAAGGACGTCGGTATTGGCATTGTGGACGTGCGTATGAAGCGCGTGGACTTTACACCCGAAATTTCCGAGTCGGTCTACCGTCGTATGGAAGCGGAACGTAAGCGTGTGGCGAGTGAAGAACGCTCCAAGGGGAATGCCCAAGCGGAACGTATTCGCGCCTCGGCGGATCGCGAAAGCGAAGTGATTTTGGCTCAGGCCTATCGCGAAGCGCAAAAGATCAAGGGGGACGGGGATGCTGCCGCTGCTCAAGTCTATGCGCAGGCTTTCCAGAAGGATCCAGAGTTTGCAAAATTCTACCGTTCGATTGAAGCCTACCGTAGCACGTTCAAAGATAAGAGCAATGTGATGGTGATCGATCCGTCGACGGACTTCTTTAAGTATTTGAAAAACGAGAAACCCTAATGGAAGGTTGGCAAATTGTCTTGTTTGCCTTTGGGGTGGTCATGGTTTATGAGGGGTACTTTTTGAGTGCCCATCTGGAGACATTCTTCGAAGTATTGCGGCAAGTCGGTCCCGAAGCGATTAAGCGAACGGGACTGGTGGCCATGGTCCTCGGTGTGCTCCTGTGTTGGTTCGTTCTCTGGAGTGCGAATTAAGCACAACTACCCAACCCGCCTCACGGCCCTAATGTTTTAGGTTACAATGCATTAAGCCCGATTGTTGGTTTGGTTTTATGCCAACAGTCGGGCTTCTCTTTGGGGTTTTCACGGGGAACAAAATCGTCCGTTTCCTGTGTGAATGGTTGCGCTCTTTGCTAAACTCATCTATTGGGTTAGCGAAATAGACGCGCGTGTTAGAGGGCTTTGCGAAAACCTCCAAGGCGCTCGTCTCACTATGAGGATCTGCTTGCATGGCTAGCTGGGTTTTACCAGAACATTTTGCAGACATACTACCGCGCCAAGCCAGAAGCTTGGAGCGGATTTCGCGTAACATCATCGATCTTCTTACCGCCTACGGTTTTGAGCTGGTTGAACCACCGCTCGTTGAATATGTGGATTCGCTCTTAACGGGTAGCGCCTCTGATCTTTCACGCAATACATTCAAATTTACCGATCAAGGGGATGCCGGGCTTTTAGGCCTTCGTGCCGATATGACGCCACAAGTAGCGCGTATCGATGCGCATATTTTGGCTCGCCGTGGGGTAAATCGTCTCTGCTATAAAGGTTTTGTTGTTCATCAAACGCCCGCCCATCCGCTCGCGAGCCGTCAACCGTATGTGGTGGGGGCTGAACTCTTTGGTTCAAGTGGGATGCGAACCGATTTGGAAGTGATTCGTTTGGCTGTGGCCGCCACCCAAAAAACGGGGGTTGACTCGCTGCACCTCGATATTGGTCATGTGGGAGTGGTGCGTGCTTTATTGCGCAACGAAACACTCGACACGGAATCCATGGACGTGCTTCTTGACGCGTTACGCTTAAAAGATGAAGTGCGCTTGGAGCGCGTTCGCGCACAATTGGCTCCTGTGACCTACGAGGCGCTGACGACATTAATGCGCACCTTTGGTGAGGTGAGCGTGATTGACGAATTAAAGGCAACATTGCCTCCTTGCGAAGGGCTCACTGACGCCTTGGATGAGGTCGCCTACTTGGCGCAAGCGTCGGGGGCCTCGGACGTGTCGGTCGACTTTTGCGATGTGCACGGCTACGGCTACTTAACGGGGGTCACGTTTGCGGGGTATGTGCCTGGACTGGCCCAACCCATTTTGCGTGGGGGGCGCTACGACGAGGTGGGTCGTGCGTTTGGACGTGCTCGTCCCGCTGTGGGCTTTACGCTCTATTTACGTGAAATTATTCAGACCGAATACCATGCGCTACCCGAAGCGATTGTGGCGCCCGCTCAGGACGATCCTGAGCTCGAAGTGGCCATCGCTCAACTGCGTGAAGCCGGGGAGATTGTAGTGCAGTTGTTGCCGGGTGAAGATCAAAAAGACTTATTGTCCAGTTTCAAAATCGAGCGTGCGTTGGTACGCATCGACAATCAATGGATGGTGCAAGCCATCGCTATTCGTTAAAAGGAAAACCAAATGGCCAAAAATGTGGTTGTGGTCGGTGCCCAGTGGGGTGACGAAGGTAAAGGTAAAATCGTTGACTGGTTGACGGAAAAGGTTGCCGGTGTGGTCCGCTTTAATGGGGGTCACAACGCGGGGCATACTTTAGTCATCAACGGTAAGAAGACTATTTTGCGCTTGATTCCCTCTGGGATTATGCACCCGACATCCGTGTGCTACTTAGGCAACGGGGTGGTCTTCTCGCCGGAAGCGTTCTTCCGTGAAGTTGACGAATTGAATGCTGTGGGCGTGCCCAACGTTGAAAAGCGTATCCGTATTTCGCTCAACTGCCCGTTGATCATGCCTTACCACGTGGCTCTGGACCATGCTCGCGAAGCAGCGGCTGGATCCAAGAAGATTGGTACCACGGGGCGTGGTATTGGCCCGGCTTATGAAGACAAAGTGGCTCGCCGTACGGTTCGTGTGGCTGACCTCTTTGAGCCGGAACGCTTTGCGGATTTGGTGCGCACGGTGCTCCACTATCACAACTTTGTGCTCGAAAACTACTTGAAGGCTGAACCGCTCGATCCCGAAAAGGTGATCGCGGATACGCTGGCCTACGCCGAACGTTTACGCCCGATGGTGTGCGACGTCTCGGAAACGTTAAACGAACAGATGGCCGACGGTAAGGGGTTCCTCTTTGAAGGGGCGCAAGGCTCGATGTTGGACATCGACCACGGTACCTATCCGTTTGTGACGAGTTCCAACACGGTGGCCGGGTCTGCCTGTGCCGGCGCTGGCGTGGGCCCGGATAAGCTCAACTATGTCTTGGGGATTACGAAGGCCTACTGCACGCGTGTGGGTGAAGGTCCCTTCCCGACCGAGTTGCATTGCGAAATGGGCGAAGAACTTCGCAAGAAGGGTAACGAATATGGTGCCGTGACGGGTCGTCCCCGTCGTTGCGGTTGGTTTGACGGGGCTGCGTTGCGCCGTGCCGTCCAGATCAACGGTTTGACCGGTTTGGCGATTATGAAGCTCGACGTGTTGGATGGGCTTGAAACGGTGAAGTTAGGCGTGGGTTACCGCTATAAGGGCCAGGAATTGAGCGTGATGCCTTCGGGGGCGGATGCCGTGGCGCAATGCGAACCGATCTATGAAGAATTCCCGGGTTGGAAGGAAAGCACCTTCGGTTTGACCAAGTGGGAAGACCTGCCGGAAACGGCTCGTCAATTCTTGACGCGTTTAGCTGAAGTGGCTGGGGCTCCGATCGCTTTGGTCTCCACGGGTCCTGACCGCTCGCAGACGATTCTTCATACGGATCCGTTTGCAGACTAATCGAAGTTTGACTTGAAGCTAAAAATAGAGGGTGACGAGTAATTCGTTGCCCTTTTTTATCCCCAGACTAGGTACATTCGTGTAGAATCACCTCTTTCTTAAAAAAGCTTTGCTGTGACACCCGTTGGTCAAGGGAGAACAGTAGGGCTGGTTCGTTTCAAGATTGAAAACGGGAGCCCCCGGTTTCATCGCAACGACCATCAACGGGTGGCCCGAGCGGTTAATAAAGTGGCTTACATACCTCTAGCGAGTAAACACAATGGCTGATAAATTCTATTCCTGGGAAGACTACATTCGTCTCAATGAAAAATTGGTTGCCGCGGTAGCGAAGAGTGGTTGGGAGTTCGACAGTATTCTTTGTTTGTCCCGTGGTGGCATGCGTCCTGGCGACTTCTTTAGCCGTGTCTATGACATGCCGTTAGCCATTTTGTCGACGAGTTCTTACCGTGAGGCCAAGGGGACTGTGCAGGGAGGCTTGGATATTGCCGAATGCGTCACCGGGGTGGCTAAGTTAACGGGGCGCGTGTTGTTGGTCGACGATATGGTCGACTCGGGCAAGACGATTAAGGAAGTGATCGACGTGCTCAAGCAGCGTTATCCCGAAATCACAGAAATTCGCGTGGCGGTGCTTTGGTACAAGTCGCACTCTGTGCTCAAACCCGATTGGTATGTGGAATACTTACCGGATAATCCTTGGATTCATCAGCCCTTCGAATGCTACGATGGTATGGGCAAGGAAAAGATTATCGAGCTCGTCGATAGCTACGACAAAAAAGACTAATCGACTCGAGTGTTCAAGGGCCACAGTTAAAGATTTTTTCAATCTCGCTGTGGCCTTTTCCTTTACCACGCATTTAGCGCTCGACTAAACTAAAAAATCACACTCATTCGTGAACATTGTGACGTAGTGTTAGGTCCCCTCTGGAGTTGCCAACACTACCCCTTCATTCTGGTGGAATAGAACCCGCCAGTAGTGCAGTCCTAGAAAACAGAGCAAATAAAACGAAAAGGATCACACATGGCCAATTCACAGTCTCCCGATATACTCGAAAAAAGCCTTAGTCTGGGTGGTGACAGTATTGATTCCGCCGCCGATGTGGTGACGAGTCTGACGGCTCGTATTACAAAAATCTTTACCCAATTCCTCAATCACATGTCCTGGGAAAGTGTCATGGTGCAGTTGGGGACGCTCGCGCTTGCCATTGTGATTGGGTACTTTCTCTCGAGTCGGATTAATCGCGGATTAAATCGCCTCATGCCTCCCCGAACCGAAAAGGGGTTGGTTGCCCACTTTAAGCGCTTTTTATGCAAGTTTATTCGCAACATTTCCTTTAGCTTTACCGCAGGGTGTACGTTAGCGCTCGGGGCCTACGTGATGGTCAATGGGCTCAATTACCATCCTGCCTCGCTCGTGATTTGTCGAGTTGCCTATAGTCTCTTTTTTGCCTTTGCCTTACTCTCGTTGGTGATGGAATGTTTGCAAGGGATGTTGGGTGAAGTGCTGGTGACACCACGCGTGCGCAAGTTTGTCGCGATCACGTTCTGGTGTTTGGCCGTACTGCAGTTTTTTGGCATTCTCACGGACGTCGTCGATAAACTCAATTCGGTGAGTGTCCCGCTCGGCAGTGGGTCCATGACGTTGTGGAAACTCTTTGTGGCTGTCTTCTCGGTTCTCCTCACGTTAGCCATAGCGAATTGGTTGGCAGGACTGGTCCAGCAGTTTATCCACGGGGTCGACTCCATTTCGCCCAACGTGAAACTGGTTCTCTCGCGTGTGGTGACCGTGGCCTTCATGATTTTGGCTATTGTCACGGGCCTCGGTAGCGTGGGGATTGACCTAACGGTTCTGAGTGTCTTCGGTGGGGCTCTCGGTGTGGGCTTAGGGTTTGGTTTACAAAAGATTGCGTCAAACTACATCTCGGGCTTTATTATTTTGCTCGACAAGTCCATCAAGATTGGTGACATTGTCACGGTCGGAGGTTTCCGTGGGGAAGTGACCGAAATTAATACGCGCTACACCGTGGTGCGTAATATGGACGGGATTGAAAACATCGTTCCGAACGAAAGCTTTGTGACGAGTCCGGTGATGAATCACTCGTACGGGTTTGAAGCGTGCGTGAGCTACGTGAATGTGACCGTGGCTTACGGAGCCAATGTGGAACGCGCCCTGGAAATCATGCTCGAAGAAGGGATGCGTGAGCGTCCTCGTATTGATACCACGCGTCGTGGGTGGACCTATATCGATTCCTTCGGTGGATCGGGTATCAATTTGTCCTTGGGCTTCTGGGTGAAGGACCCCAAGAACGGTACCGCGGGTTTACGTACGCAAATTTCGCTCGCTATCTTGCGTCGCTTTGAAGAAGAAGGGATTGAAATTCCGTATGATCGACTCGAAGTGAATTTGCGTGAAGTGGAGGCGCCGAATCTGCCGATTCGCATTGTGAAGGATGAGCATAAGCCATCGGAGGCCTAACCTCACAGGGTGAGTTATTGTTAAAGCGGTCGTTTTCGAGTGGAAAACGACCGCTTTTTCCTTTAGGAGGCCTGGGGGGCAGTCGTGGCAACGTTCGAGCGGGCTGGTTCGATCGCGAGCTTAAGATGTACGCCGACCGCTTGTAGTGCTTCAAAGAGGGTTTCGATACGGGTGTACTGCGAGAGTTTCACGTAACGCTGCGCCTCTTGTGGACGGCAGTTCATCAGCCGCGTGAAGTCCGCTAGGCTGAGGTTTTGGGAACGTAACGTAGCGATCAGTAAGAGTTTCGCCACGATAATCGGGGAGAGCCAAAGGATTTCTTCTCCCAAACGGGGCGTGTGGGCAGCGGGAGGAAGTCCCCCTTGTTTAAGTAACTCCTCTAGGTGGATCACGACTGCTTCGTGCAACTGTGCCATGAGGGCAGTAATGGACGAGGCTTGCGTTTGTAGGGAAGGCAAATCGGGAAAATGGGCCCGAAAGGTCCCTTGTGCAGTTTGTTCAATCCAATAAGGGTAGTAATCCGTCGTAGTCATTGTGAACCCAAAAAAAGAGGTAGATGAGCCAGCGAGTGGTTCTATTGTAATCGTAATTACAATAGTAAATATAAATTAAATTGATAGCATAAAACTTACTTGTATGAATCACAAGATAAGCTTACGACAGTGAAGTGCCAGAGGAGCGCCGAAATTAGAGAACAGGAAAAACGCTAAAAGTTAGGTATTTCAGTGTCACTTAGTATTTGTAAAATGTACGTTTGTTATTCAGGTGCTTATATATATTTTGATATCTGTATATCTTAGAGCACTGAAGCGCACAGGAAATCAAAATATTAGAAACAGCAAAGGATTTAGGTTTATTCATCGGCTTTGTTGAAATAGCTAAAAAATAACCG
>CAJJMF010000093.1 GCA_905192805.1 uncultured Sutterella sp.
CAGGGTGTCACGGGTGCCGTACACGGCGCCCAAAGAACAACGAAAGATTATCTATCATGGTTTCGGTTTCCTCTTCACTATGGGGGTTGGCTGGGGCTCCGGTGCATTCTTAACATGAGCGGGGGGTGGTAACCCTAAATCATTGTCGCCGGTTAGCCAATAGTTAAGGGCTGCATGAGCTACTGGCGCTGCAGCGCGTGCGCCAAAGCCCCCATTTTCCACAATGACTGCTAAGGCAATGGTTGGATTTTTAGCAGGAGCAAACGCAATAAACAGTGCATGGTCTTGCTGGCGGCGACGCAGTTTTTTCGTCGAAAACTTTTCATCTTGACCGACCGAGACCACTTGAGCCGTCCCAGTTTTACCGGCGACTTCAAAGGGGAATTTGGCAAATACACTACGCCCAGTCCCAATTTTGGTGACATCCGTCATCCCAGCGATCACCGTGTCTAAATGACTGGGTTTTAAAGGAATGACGTTTGTAGGTTTGTCATCAATTTTGGTTAGGGTTCCATTAACGGGATCGGTGATCTCTTTGACAAGATGTGGCGTCATCACTACGCCGCGGTTGGCGAGCGTGGCGACGGCATGAGCGAGTTGTAATAACGTAAAGTTGTTATAGCCCTGACCAATACCGATCGACGGGGTGTCCCCCATCACCCAAGGGCGTTTATAGCGTTTTTCTTTCCATTCTCGGTTAGGAAGGACCCCGGTTTGTTCCCCGACTAAGTCAATACCCGTGCGTTGTCCAAATCCCCACGGTTTCATGAAGTCATAAATGTCGTCCACCCCCATTTTGGTGGCTAACCAGTAGTAGTACACGTCGGAGGACACAGCAATCGAACGGCGCAGATTCAAGGGACCTTTGGGCACACCACTCGCGTCACGGAACTTGTGGTTGCCAAGCATAAAGACCCCCGTATCATTGAGCACATACTCAGGGGTAGTGGCGCCTGTTGTCAAACCTGCCAGCGCCATAAAGGGTTTATAGGTGGACCCGATAGGGTACGTTCCGCGCATAGCACGGTTAAAGAGGGGTTTATCCTCAGACGTGTTGAGCTCATTCCAGGACTCTGGGTCGATCCCGCCCGGGAAGAGATTCGGATCATAGGTAGGCATAGAGACAAAGGCCAATACTTCCCCGGTTTTGGGTTCAATCGCAATCAATGCCCCTCGGTTCTCTTTCCCTATAGCATTTTCCACAACACGCTGTAAGTTCATGTCGATGGAGAGACGTAAATTTTTTCCAGCGGTTGGCGGTGTGAGGGAAAGACTACGAACAGCGTGACCTCCCGCCGTAATTTCTAGAGTTTCATGCCCAGGTACCCCGTGCAAGGTTGACTCATAACTACGTTCTAGACCCACTTTCCCGATATTGCGTTCACCATCATAGTTATCCAATAGACCTTCTTCACTGAGGCGCTTTTGGTCGCTTTGAGATAGCGAACCGATATAGCCAATAAAATGGCTACCGGTTTCACCTTGGGGATAAAAACGATATTGGCGTTGATTAATTTCGACGCCAGGGAAACGCCAGGCCTGACCGATAAACGTGGCGACTTCTTCCTCCGTCAAGCCTTGACGCAAAGGAATGGAGTCATAGCGTTGTAAGTCTTCCCGTAAGCGGTTAAAACGTCGACGGTCAGCAGGAGTAATGGTTAAAACTTTACTTAACTCATCGATGGTGGTATTGAGGTTATCCACTTTATCGGGGGTGATTTCAAGCGAGTAAACCGTTTCGTTTTGGGCAAGAATTTCCCCGTTTCGGTCATAAATCAACCCACGTGTTCCTTGTAAGGTGATCGTTACCGTACGGTTACGTTCTGCCTTTTCGATATAGGAGGTTTGATTGATAATTTGCAACCAAGCAAAACGCAACACTAAGAGTACAAAAAAGAATAGGACGAGCCCATAGAGGAAGAGCAAACGCTTCCTAAAGGGTTTGACATCGAAATCATCTTTTTGGAACTCAAAGGCCATCGTACATGGTCCTCTTAGTTGTCGATCTGTCGACGGCGTTCAGGCCAAGAAAGCACAACACCCGTAAACGGCCAGAGTAAGCCGCCCGTGAGGCTTTGTAAGAACCAAATCGCACCCGGCCACAAGCCATCGAGCCATGTTCTCACAAGAAGCACGACGAGTTGCGAGATAAGAAGTAACGGGATGACGTGCAGAGTTTGCCCAATAAAACCAAACCAAGGGATACGACGATGAAAAGAAAACGCTAGATACGACAGCACCACGTAGCCAAGCGCTTGCTGCCCAAGCACGCTACCGTTCTGAACGTCCATGAGGAGACCACAAAAAAAGGCAATACTGAGCCCAACGTGGCGTGGATAGCGCATCGTCCAATAGATCAACGTGAGTGCTAAGACATCAGGCACCCAGACAATATCGGTGGAGGCGAATAGCAGGTCCGCTAAATAACTCAGGACGAACGTCAAGACAATCCATAGCGGATTAATCGGGCGATGGCGTCCATTGAATTGTTCTGACTCAATGCGATTAAAAGGGATCATCGTCCAGCCCTACGTTTAATGGATTTCATTTGCTGTGCTTCCGCTTCATCCAAGGCTTTAGCCGGATCCGGGTCCACCATGATGACGACAGCGAATTGCAATGTAAGTTCACTAAAGGTTGGGGTGACCGTGACGGTTTTTTGGGTTTCCCCTGATTGATAGATCGTCTCGTTGACGGTGCCCACCAAGATATCCTTGGGGAAAATGTGATCCAACCCAGCGGTAACAAGACGGTCCCCTGACTTGATATCACTAGTAGGCGCCACAAACATAAGGTCCATTAACGCGTTATCACCCGTCCCATGAAGGATGAAAAACTGCCCCGTTCGTTCATTACGAACCGTAATTTGTTGACGATGATCGGTCAGCAGTGTGACTTCGGACTGGTGAGCTACGACGCGAGAAATTTGCCCTAAGACCCCCGAAGCTCCAATGACTGGCATCCCCTGAAGTACCCCGTCACTTTCGCCGACATTGATACGCACTCGGCGAGTGAATTGATCCGATACACGCCCAATGACTTCAGCCGTCACCGCTTTATTTGCAGAACGCGGGACGGCATTAAGCAGTTTGCGTAGTTCTTCGTTTTCGCGTTGCAACTCTTGCACACGGACATTTTGAAGCGCCATGGTTTGGTTTGCTTCTGTCAGTTCATTTAAGTTGTGAGCGAGTTTGGCTTTGCTCAAGAAATACCCCTCAGAACTCGATAGCCACTCACGCGGGAGGGTCATCAAGCTAGTAAAAGGGGTCGTGAGACTAATCACGGTAGAGCGAAAACCGTCAAGCGAGCGCAGGCGTCCGTCAACCAAAATAAGGATGACGGACACCACTACGAAGAAGATAAAACGGATTCGGGCTGAAATCCCTTGCCGAAATAACGGCGGAGGACCGTACTCCATGGTCGTGGCGAGCACTAACCGGAGGTAAAGGCCGTACGCAACTTATCCATATTTTCAAGTGCAATACCGCAACCTTTCACCACACAATTGAGAGGCTCTTCAGCAATATGTACCGGCAAGCCAGTTTCTTCTTTCAAGAGTTGATCTAAATCGCGCAATAATGCGCCACCCCCCGTAATCATGAGTCCGTGTTCGGCGATATCGGCCCCTAATTCCGGAGGAGTCTTTTCGAGTGCGTTTTTCACTGCCACAACAATTTGGTTCAATGGCTCTTGAAGCGCTTCGAGAATTTCGTTGGAGTGAACGGTGAACGTTCGAGGCACCCCTTCAGCAATATTGCGGCCTTTGACTTCGATTTCCTTGACTTCCGAGCCTGGGAACGCTGAGCCAATTTCTTTCTTGATCATTTCGGCCGTCGGTTCACCGATCAACATGCCGAAGTTACGTCGAATGTAGTTAATAATGGCTTGGTCGAATTTGTCGCCCCCTACGCGTACCGAGCCCGCATAGACCATACCACCCAAAGAAATCAAACCAACTTCCGTGGTACCACCACCGATGTCGACCACTAACGACCCAGCAGCTTCGTTCACGGGTAAGCCCGCCCCAATCGCGGCAGCCATCGGTTCTTCGATTAAGAACACTTCAGAGGCACCGGCCGCTAAAGCACTTTCCTTGATCGCACGGCGTTCAACCTGCGTTGATCCACACGGTACGCAAATGATGATGCGAGGAGAGGGAGCAAACAATCGGGATGGACTGGCCATGCGAATAAACTGCTTGAGCATTTGCTCCGTGACCGTAAAGTCAGCGATCACCCCGTCCTTCATAGGACGGATAGCGTTGATATTGCCAGGCACACGCCCGAGCATCTGTTTAGCTGCTTTACCAACAGCGTGAATCGTTGTCTTACCATTGGGGCCACCTTCTTGACGAATAGCGACCACGCTGGGTTCATTAAGAACAATGCCCTTGCCACGAACATAAATCAGGGTGTTTGCGGTCCCTAAGTCAATAGCAAGATCGTTAGAAAAATAATTACGGAAAAAGCCGAACATAGTGTGGTTACCGTTTGAGCTCGATTGGAATGTATGGTTAAGTGATTCTTGTCCAGAATCACTCTAGGTATAGGTGCAGCAGGTAACTTGTGCCGAACTGAAAGGGGAAGAATACCTACCCAGAATAATCTTTAATGATAAACTAACTAGGCACATCATGCTGACCAGAAGCTTCGTTGAGACACGATTGTCTTGTATAGGAGTGTATCTAATCTCGTCAGCACTCTTTTTTCCGTCTTTTATAACAGCAAATCGAAGAAGCACAACTATGGCTTTGACTTTGGATGATATTCACCGTATTGCTGACTTGGGTTGCATCGATATTACCGATGAGCAAGCGCGAGTAATGCAGGGTGAACTGAACGATATTTTTCAGATGATTGAACGAATTGCAAGCGTCAATACCGAAGGGGTCGCGCCTATGCCTAATCCCCATGATGGCGTTCAACGGTTACGCGAAGACGTTGTGACGGAAACCAATCAGCGTGAAGCAAATATGCAAAACGCCCCCGAACGTGAAGCGGGTTGCTTCCTTGTGCCTCGCGTTATTGAATAAGACACATCCTTAGAAATACCTCAGCGGGAACTTTGTACTTTTGAGCACGTTTAGCGAGCTTGAGTACGCGTTGTGAGTGTCCTAACTTCTAGGAACTCATCGACTGAGGTAGGAGCCATTCACAATGAAAGATTTAACTTTTGCCTCGATTTCTGAGCTTTCTCAGCTTTTGCATGCCAAGGAAGTGTCCTCGGTTGAGTTAACCCAGCATTTTCTGGATCGTATTGAGAAGCACAAGCACTTGAACGCCTTTTTAGATGTGCGTCCTGAAGCCTCTCTCGCTCAGGCGCGCGCTGCCGATGAAAAGTTGGCCCAAGGGAATGCCGGCTTTTTGACGGGGATCCCGATTGCTCACAAAGATATTTTCGTTACCAAAGAGTGGGCATCCACAGCGGCCAGTAAGATGCTCGAAGGTTATATGAGCCCCTTTGATGCGACGGTAGTGAGTCAGCTCAAAGAGGCTGGCATGGTTTGCTTAGGCAAACTCAATTGCGACGAATACGCTATGGGTTCGGGTAATGAAAATTCGGCCTACGGTAAGGTCTTCAATCCCTGGGACGCGAACGCAGTACCTGGGGGCTCTTCGGGAGGGTCGTCTGCGTGTATCGCGGCCGGGTTAGCTCCGATTGCCACGGGTACGGATACCGGTGGCTCGATCCGTGAACCGGCAAGTTTTACGGGGGTGACGGGCTTGAAGCCCACCTATGGTCGTCCTTCGCGCTGGGGCATGATTGCCTTTGCCTCTTCCTTAGACACTGCGGGTTTACTTGGCCATAGCGCGCTGGATTGTGCTCAGGTGTTGGGGAGCATGGTGGGGTTTGATCGTAAGGACTCTACTTCGGTTCAGATGCAAACGGAAGACTTTACTCGTCTGATGGACCAACCCGTGAAGGGAATGCGCTTAGGGGTGCCTCGTAAATGGTTGGCGGATGGGTTAGACCCTGAAGTTCGTCAGTCCATCCTCGAGGCCATTGAGCTATATCGCAAGCAAGGGGTTGAGATTGTCGACATTGAATTGCCGATGGCTGAGCTTGGTGTGCCGGTGTATTACGTCGTGGCCTGTGCTGAAGCCAGTTCCAATCTGTCGCGTTATGACGGTGTTCGTTACGGCCACCGCAGTAAGGACTATACCGACATTGTGGACATGATGAAAAAGTCCCGAAACGAAGCCTTTGGTCCCGAACCTAAGCGTCGCATCATGATTGGTACGTATGTGCTTTCGCATGGGTACTATGATGCCTACTATTTGAAGGCACAGCGTGTACGTCGATTGATCTCCCAAGAGTTCCAGCGCGCTTTTGAATCGGTTGATGCCATCATCAGTCCGGTTACGGCAGGGGTGGCTTATGACTTTGGCGCGAATGCCGATCCGGTGTCCGCCTACTTAAGCGACTTATACACGGTTCCGTCCTCGCTGGCTGGCTTGCCAGGTTTGGCCATGCCGTCAGGGATTCACTCCAACGGTCGCCCCATGGGCTTCCAGTTGATTGGAGCAACGTTTAGCGAAGCGAAGTTATTGCAGTTGGGCTCTACGTGGCAACGTGAGACGGACTGGCATACGAAGCGTCCGTCTGGGTATTGATTTTGGGTCGGGAGTAAAGACATGCAATGGGAAGTGGTTATTGGGCTTGAGACCCATGTTCAGTTATCGACGAAATCGAAAATTTTTTCCGGGGCTGCGCGTCATTTTGGGGACGACCCCAATGTGAATGCCTGTGCCGTGGACTTGGCGTTGCCTGGGTGCTTGCCAGTACTCAATTACGGAGCGGTGGAAAAGGCGATTTTGTTTGGTTTAGCGATTGACGCGAAGGTGGCAACGCATTCGGTTTTTGACCGTAAGAATTACTTCTATCCTGATTTGCCTAAGGGCTATCAGATTAGTCAGTTTGAACAGCCTGTGGTGGCCGGTGGTAAGGTCAGTTTCTTGGTGGAACCAAAAAATGGGGACGCCTATATGAAGACCATTAACTTAACGCGTGCTCACTTAGAAGAAGACGCTGGCAAGTCCATCCATGGGTTGGTGCAGGGTTGCTCGGGGATTGACTTAAATCGTGCAGGTACGCCCCTCTTAGAAATTGTGACGGAACCGGAGTTACGTTCCTCGGCCGAAGCGGTAGGCTACGCGAAGACGTTACATGCGTTGGTCGTGTGGTTAGGGATTTCGGACGGGAATATGCAGGAAGGGAATTTCCGCTGTGACGCCAATGTGTCGGTCCGTCCTGTGGGTCAGAAAGAGTTTGGCACACGATGTGAAATTAAGAACCTCAATTCGTTCCGCTTCCTCCAAGAAGCCATTGATTATGAAGTTCGTCGTCAAATCGAGTTGATCGAAGAAGGGGGCAAGGTGGTTCAGGCGACGCGTTTGTTTGACCCCGATAAGGGTGAAACGCGCCAGATGCGCTCTAAAGAGGATTCCATGGATTATCGCTATTTCCCGGATCCAGACTTATTGCCCTTGGAAATTAGCCCGGAATGGATTGAGCGTGTGAAGGCGGATATGCCCGAATTGCCTCATCATTTGCGCGACCGCTTTATCAGTGAATACGGCTTATCGGAGTACGATGCATCGATTTTGACGGCGTCTAAGAACATTGCTGATTACTATAGCGAGTTGGCGACGTTAGTGGCGGATAAGAAAACGGCAGCCAACTGGGTGACGGGTGAACTCTCGGCTGCTATCAAGGAAACGGAGTCGGGAAGCTTTGAAGACGCTCCCGTGCGTCCGGCTGATTTAGCTGCGATTCTCGAACGTGTCGCCTCGGGAATCATTAACAACCGCGGAGCGAAGCAGTTGTTCCAAGAAATTTGGACCAATGGCTCGTCACCTGTGGATGCCCTCATTGAAAAACTGGGCTTGAAGCAAATCTCGGATACGGGTGCCCTCGAAGCCATTGTGGATGATGTCATTGCCCGCAATCCCAAGTCTGTAGAAGAGTTTAAGGCAGGGAAAGAGAAAGCACTCAATGCGTTGGTGGGACAATGCATGAAAGCGACAAAGGGTAAGGGTAACCCAGCTCAGCTCAATGAGTTGCTACGCAAAAAGCTTGCTTAAAAAACCAGCTGTATAAAGAAAAGGCCTCAGACAAATCTGGGGCCTTTTTACTAACGCGAGGGCAGTGGTCACTTAGGCGCCATAGCGAGCGCGGTATTGGTTTACTGCTTCCTGATATTGCGAAATAGCCTGAGCGCGTTCTGAGTTACCTTTCATGAAGCTGAGTAAGTCGGCTAAGTTGATAATCGGAACCACTTTAAACCCAAAGGTGGACTCAATATCTTGCACAGCCGAGGTGGTAGTGAGGGTAACAGCATTGCCGCCCTTTTCCATGCGATCGAGGGCAATGAGAACGCCTGCTGTCGTGGCACCTGCATGATTAATCATCTGAACCGATTCGCGAATCGAGGTCCCCGCAGAGATCACGTCGTCAATAATGACCACGCGTCCCTGTAGTGGAGAACCGACGATGGTACCTCCTTCGCCATGATCTTTCGCTTCTTTACGGTTAAACGCCCATGGAACATCACGTCCGAGACGTGCTAAATTCATAGCTACACTGGCAGCGAGGGGGATCCCTTTGTACGCAGGTCCGAACACCATGTCAAACGCAAGTAAGCCTTCTGCTTCCGCTTTCAGTAGCGTTTTTGCGTAGAACATACCTAAGGTGTCTAACAGTTTCCCTGTGTTAAAGAGACCTGCATTGAAAAAATAAGGGGATTGGCGCCCAGCTTTAGTGGTGAACTCACCAAAACGCAAGACGTTCGCTTCCAGAGCGAACTCAATAAAATCATGTTGAAGGTTAGACATTCCGTTTCTTCCAACGTTGGTAAATTGGACAGCATTTTACTCTGTGTCGGAAAGCCTTTCAGCAATTGCCATAAGGAAAAGTCGAGAAAATGTTGAGAGTGGTGTCGTTTAATGCCAATGGAATTCGATCGGCGGCAAACAAGGGATTTTTCGATTGGTTTGTCACGCAAAATGTGGATGTGTTGTGTGTACAAGAATTAAAAGCTCAAGAGGCGGATATCCCTGAGACGATTCGTACGGTGCCAGGATACCAAGCGTACTTTCATTGTGCGCAGAAAAAAGGGTATTCGGGGGTGGGAATTTGGACACGCCATACGCCCCGTGAAGTGATTTATGGCTTAGGGGTGGAGGAATTCGATCGTGAGGGCCGATGGTTAGAGGTGGACTTGGGAAAATTACGGGTGGTGAGCGTTTATTTCCCCTCCGGGACCTCGGGCGATGAACGTCAGGAAGTGAAATATCGCTTTTTAGATTTAATGTCCGTGCGCTTAGCCGATATATTGGCGAGTGGTAAACCGACGTTACTCTGTGGGGACTTTAATATCGCGCACAAAGAAATCGATATTAAGAATTGGAAAGGGAATTTAGACCATACAGGATTTTTGCCCGAAGAGCGGCAATGGGTGACCGATCGCTTGGCCACAGGGTGGGTCGACACGTACCGTGCACTGTACCCCAATAAAGAGCAATACACTTGGTGGAGTCAGCGTGGACAAGCACGGGCCAAAAATGTTGGCTGGCGTATTGACTACCAATGGGCCACTCCGCTTTTAGGGCAAACCATCCGAGAAGCCAGTGTGTATGCTGAGCCGAAACTCTCAGATCACGCCCCGTTGATTATGGATTATGACTTTTCGCTCGAATAAGGAGGGCGAATGCGATTAGCGGATATTTTG
>CAJJMF010000094.1 GCA_905192805.1 uncultured Sutterella sp.
CAATTCACTTGCTGTTATCTGTCAGGGAATGGCAAAAATGAATATATTCTGGCAACGGGGCTGCGTACCACGTTGACCGGTGCACTGGATGTTTCCTCAGCAGAGGGCGCCTTAGTGGCTGATCAAGCTCAACTGACTGCGACGACGGTGGATCTCAGTGCTAAGCAGGATGTGACGCTGGAACACACCGCGTTGACCAGCACTCAGGATCTTGGGCAAGGTCAAGTGGCACTCACCGTGAAGTCGCGTGAGGGTAACGTGTTAGCGGACAATGCCGAACTCACCACGGCTCGTAGTGTGCTGGTTGAAGCCCAAGTGAAAGTGAGTCTGCGTGACTCGCACTTCGATATCCAAAAGGGTGGGGCCGAATTGACCGCACTTACGGATGACTTAGACCTTACCCGTGCCACGGGTCTCAAGGGTGATTACCTCCGCTTTACCTCGGGTGGTTCGGTCACGATGGACGGTTTAGCGGTTGAAGCGCGCGAACTCTTCCACGTGGTGGCCGAAGGTGACCTGAATGCGGCGGGTATGGACCTTACGCTCGGTACGGAAACGGGTAAGGGTAACCTTACCTTAGTGGCTGAAACCGGTACCGTGGATATCAACAATGCCGATATCAAGGGTCAGGTTGGCCATATTGAGTTAGAGGGTCAGCAGGGTGTCAATGTCGAGAACGTGTTTGCCAAGGACAAACCGTTCGAAGCGACGAGTATCGAACTGACCTCGAGTGCTGGGGATGTGAAGTTAGGGTCGCAAGCCCAGAATATCGAAACGACCGAAGACTTACGCCTCACCGGACATACCCTCAATCAGGGTAACCTGCCCGAAGGTTCGCGCCTCGTCTCGTCGTCGGGTGACATCGCGCTCGAATCGGGTGCGGGTCCCTTGAGCTTAGGCCGCGATACGCACATTGAAGCTCAGGCGGGTGATGTGGGTATCCAAACGCCTGGCGACTTGTCGGTGGCGGATAACTCCGACATTAAGGCTAAGGAAACGTTGGCGCTACAAAGCGGTAGCAACTTCACGGCCGATGGTCGTGTGGGCCTCTTGGGTAGCACGGTCGACGTGGATGCTCAAACGGGCAATATCCGCTTCAATGGTGACGTGGTGGTCGGTGACGCTGATCCCCATCAAGGTAAAGCGAATGTCGAGCTCTATGCTGGCGAAAGTATCCTCCAAACCGAAGGTGAGGGCGATACCGGGGTTCGCGGTAACCATCTGGTGGCTACGGCTCAAAAGGGCGTGGTGCAGTTAGGGGCTTACACCGACGAAATGAGTGCGGGTAACGCGATGAACGCGATCGATATCGAGTCGGCGGGCTCCGTTGAGTTAGGCCTCGCCAATCGCTCGACGACGCTGGCGATCAACGAACGCGAAGGTGGTCACATCGAAGGCTCGCTCTCGGTCTTGGGTCAAAATAATGACCTTCAGATCATGAATGATCTCTCGGCAGAGGGTGAATTGGTGCTCCACGGTAAGAGCGTTGAAGCACCGCACTTAGCGAGTAAAGAACGCTTAGTGCTCACCTCGGCCGTATACGATCAGTCGCGTGATGACGGCGTACACGTTCAGACGCTCAACGCTCCGACAAGTTCGATCTTTACGAACTTCGGTGATGTGACGATCGGAGAACTCAAAGCGACGGGTGGCAAGACCGAAATTTATCGCCAAAACCGTGAAACGCAAGGTCTGGTCCAATTCGGTCGTATTGAGTCGGCCGCTACCACGTTGGTCTACAACGGCAATGGCAACATCATTGGTAATTCGGGTTCGGGGTACGACACCTTCTACTTGGTGACGGGTACTCAAGGTAATGTGATTGGTCGTGGTTCGTTTGAGTCGACGATCGATAAGGTCGGTGTGGTCCGCTACGGCGGTAACTTCACCCCGCAACTCGGTATCGATTTTATTCGTAGTTTGAATGCCGCGACGACCGTCGCTGCAGGGTTACCGTTTATTAACGCCAGTAACCTCAAACTCGAATACGCGGCACGCGATCAACAAGAAGTGCGCCCGATCCAGGTGGCAGACTTCCTGTCGCCCACGAGCGAATTCTTTGGGTTAGCGAGCCGTGCGGATGCTGCGTCGATGTCGATTGAAACCAATCGGTCGATCTCCTCGGATGTGGTAACGCCGATCACGGTACCGGCCTTGGATAGCGAAACGGTGGACAACCGAGTGAATCTGATGGGTGAACGCTTCATTAAGCTCGAGGTGGTTCAGCCTGATGATGAGGGTGACGGCTTTACGCTCTCGCGACTTGACATCGAGCCTTCGTTGGCGCAGTTAAGTGACGCGACGTTGGCACCGGACGCGAAGTCGCAGCTCAAGATCGACGATCCGAATTGGCGTGAACACTTTGAAAACATGGGTCAAGGTCGCATTCGTGACCTACGTCCCAACGAGGAACGTCAGCTTGACTACTCGTGGTTGATCTCACAAAACTAAGGGATAAACGCTGAGGGTAGGCTCCCAAAGGAGGACAACCGCCTACCCACTCCCAGTAAGAGGACGCTTAACCGCGTCCTCTTTGCGTGAGGGATACCTCAAAAAAACGATGCCCGTGAAGTAACCCACCGTTACTCACGGGCACCGACTCGACGCTACGGACCCATTCGGCGGGAATCAGGGCACCGAACGGGTCCGTAGGTCACTTAGGAGACTTTGGTGACTTTCGCGGGCAGGCCTTGGCGTACCGTCGACCCGCACACCCAGTCTACCCACGGCGACGTAATCGCTTTCGAGCGGTCAACGAGACCCAAATCGTTCAAGTTAATCCCACGAGCAAGTGCGGGATTGCCTTCAACTACGTTTCCGTCGATGACGTAACTCGATGCGCCTAAACCCGTATGGCCATAGCCGTGCTCAATGGCAATCGTGCCAGGCATGACTCCGTCAATGGCCATGACCGTAGCTTTGGCTTTACCACCAGGCGTCGTGATGAGAAGGGTATCCCCCGTCTTGATGCCCAGCTTCTTGGCATCCTTGAGATTCATCGCGACAATCCCTTCGGATTTGACGTTGTGTAAGCGCAATAAGTGCCCCGTCATGCTGTTCATAACGTTGGACTTAAAGCTCATCAACTCAAAGGGCCATGCCTTCTTCGGGTAGCGTTTTTCAACTGGTACATTGTCCGCGAATTGCGCATCGAAGTAGGTGGGACAACCATGGTACGGTTTCCCATCATGGTAGTTGCGTGCTCGAGCCACATCCGGGTTCCAGACCTGTAGACAGGCCTTCCATTGTCCGGTTAGGTTGTCTCCGTCCCACGCACTTGCTTTAGGCGCAAAACGTCCCCCCTTGGCATACACATTCGCTACCTTGAGGACTTCTTCGGGCTTGAGCGTGGCCTTTAAGTCATCCATGATGCGTGTGACGCCCGTGAGCGTAATATCCTTGTCGCTTGCATCCTGAACGGGCTCTTTGCCATCAAACGCAATGTTGGCGGCTGCACGCAAGAAGAAGTCTTGGGCACGGTTTAAGGCGTAGCCTTTCTTCTCTTTATCCTGAATGGCGTTTTCCCCGAAGCCAGGCAATTTCATCGCTTTGGCGACCGCGATAATGAAGGCCTCCATACCGACCGTATCCCCTTCAGCGGTTTTGACGTTCGGAGAGGCCACTGCCGGCCAGCGGGCCGTGCTGGTTTTGCTCGGTACTCCTGCCCAGGGCGTACTAAAGCCCCAGCTTTCAAAGGCGTGTACGTCAGGAACGATATAGTCCGCGAGCGCTGTGGTTTCGTTCATATACGCGTCAATAGCGATGATGAGTGGGAGCTTCTTGGGGTCCTTGAGTTGTTCAACGTAGTGTTGCATCCCGGGAATCCCGTAGACGGGGTTCGTCATGTGGCTGATCCACGCCTTTAATGGGTAGGGGTAGCCTTGTAAGGCCGAGGTGATCATCTCGGAGAGTTGACCTCCCACAAACGGGTACCACGCAGCACGCGCCGGGTAGGGGTTCTTCCCGGCGGCGACTAAGCGCTTAAATTCGCTTGACTTTTCGTAGAAACGCTTACTACGAGCGAGGTTGGTACCCTTGGGTTTGACCATGTTGGGGAAGGCCGCCAAGTTGTAGCGTGGGCCTGGGCCAAAGTCCTTAAACTTCCCGCCCCCGATGCTCATACCGCCTTTCTTATTCATGTTTCCGACCATGACATTCAACATCAAGATCGCCCAGGCCGTGTAAAAGCCCGTGCTATGCATGGTGCCCCCGTGCGTGATCGCACTTGCCTTGGTACCATGGGAGGTGAACTCTTTCGCAAGACGTACGATCGTGTCCGCGGGTACGCCCGAGAGTTTGGCATAGCCGTTAATCGTCTTTTTCTGGACGGATTCTTTAAGTAAGGTCATCGCGGACTTCACACGCACAACCGTACCATCCTTGAGTGTGACGCGTTGGTCGACGTAAAGCGTCGCTTTGGTGCAGTCTTTGGCCGCTTTGAGTTCGCCCGTTTCGGCACACTTCACGATGTCGTAGTTTTCCGTGACTTTGTCTTCAGGGTTGGGAGCGGTGCCTGTTAAGAGGGCCTCGGTTAAAGCCTGACCATAAAGTTCCCCTAAGCGTTTTTTGTCGCCTTGAATGACATCCACCATAAAGAGGTGGGTGGCGTTGGCGTAGGAAACTCCTCCCGCGGCCTTCATCGCCGCTTCGCTCGGCAGGGTTAAATAGCCTTCGTTATAACGTTCGTTTTCGATGATCCAGCGTAGCATCCCGAGCGCTAACGCAAGATCACCACCGGGTTTCACTGGTACCCATTCATCGTCACTGACGGCCACACTGGTACTTAATTCCAAACGCGGTGCGACGACCGTGTATTTAAACCCGTCACGAACGCGGCCTTCAGCCAATTGACGAGCCTGACGCTTGAAGGGGTTACCTGACTGGGCGGGGGAGGTGCCCATAAAGAGAATGTATTCGGCATGTTCCCAGTCAGGTTTCCCGTGAGCGTTGTTATTGAGGTCGTTCAAGACGGCGCCCGAACCGGCACGGTAGGAGAGCCCACAGTAAGAGCCGTGTGAACCAAAGTTAATCGTGCCAAAGGCGCCATTGGCAAAGCGCTTTAAGAGTGGCTGACGGCCTTCGGGACCAGCAAACGTGACAAGCAATTGATTGGCTTTGGGACCGTAGTCGGGGTTCTCGGCATCGACGGGCGTTTCCACGTCACGAATGGCTTTTAAGCCATCCACATGGCCTTCACCAAACAAATCTCCGCCTTCGACGACTTCTTTGACGAGTTCTTCAAAACTGATGGTTTTCCACTTGCCTTCGCCACGCTTACCGACGCGCTTCAAGCACTGCGTCAAACGGTAGGGGCTTGTGAGTCCTTCGACGAGGGCCGCCCCACGAGCGCAGGCCGTCGCACGCATCGCATAACCCGACTCACCGGCGAGCATCACTTCGCTTTTTTCGATGGGCTGATTAAACCCAAAGAAATTCTCCGAAGAAAGCGGATGGTAGGGGTTCCCCGTGACGCGCAAGACGCGGTTCGCCTGATAGTCGACTCGCGCTCGTAGCCCACAGAGTGTCCAACAGCCCAAACACTGTAAGTTCGCTACGATTTGGGTGGGGTTCGGGTTGAGTTTTCCGTCCGCCACTTTGTATTCGGGAACGAGCGAGTTGCCGTGCAACTTGGAGCGAACTTTACCGCCTCCACGGGTTTTAAAGGATTCCGGTTCGGGGGCTTTTTGAGGGGTAGGGGCTTGGGTTGCACACGCGCTCAAAAGCGTCACGCCACCAGCGGCCACGGTGCCCTTTAAGACAGTACGACGTTGTTTATCCATGACGAGACTCCTTAAACGCTTTTATTCACCAAGACGGGTTGGCCCTTCACTTGACTCTGGAAGGCTTGATCGAGCCCCAGATAAAAGACATAGGGTTCGGTACCGGCTTCAGGTTTTAAAACTTTCAAGTCCGATTTGTGCGCGTCAAAGAGTTGACGCACCTGACTCTTGGGGTCTGCTAAGTCGCCAATGATGCGAGCCCCACCGACGCAACTCTCGACACAGGCGGGCAAAAGACCCACTTCTAAGCGATGTTCACAGAAGGTGCATTTGTCGGCCGTTTTGGTATCGGGATTGATAAAGCGGGCATCGTAGGGACAGGCCTTCACACATAACCCACACGCAATACACGTCGTTTTATCGATGATCACGATGCCGTTAGGTTCTTTGTAAGTGGCCTTCACCGGGCAAACGGGAACACAGGGAGGATTGTTGCAGTGGTTGCAGAGTCGGGGAAGCAGTAAGTTGTCGACCGTGTGTTGACCATCGGTCACTTCCCACTGCTCAACGGTGGTGCGGAATTTACCCATGGGGGTATCGTTTTCAATCGTACAGCTCACCGTACAGGCTTGACAGCCAATGCAACGACGCAAATCGATGATCATGGCGTAACGTTTGGTTTTGCCGTCCGACGTGGGCGCTTCAAACGCAAGCGACTCGAGTGGGACGAAACTGGCTCCAAAAGTGAGTGCGCTGAAGGCTTTCAGCATAGAGCGTTTTTGACTATCCATAGGATTCTCCTGGGGTCGTGGGCACAGTAGGCCCGGAGGATAGAAAGGGATCTCGCTCATTGTAGGAAAGGCGTCTCGGATGAAGTATCAGGGTTTTCGCGGTTGAAACGCCTTAAATGTTGATTATTGTCAATAAATAATAAAGTATTTAATATCGTTAAATGTTTTAAAACTCAATGTTAAGTTTAATTATCAAAGGAGAGCGATTTTTACTGAACCATTATTTAGTAAAATTAAACGCATTACGCAATTTGTTTAGCCTATTTTGACGATAAATAGGCCCTTACTGGGAGGAGTATCACCGTATTCCGTATCGACGTGATGTCTGGTTAGTCAAGAAAAATCAGTATGTTATGGTGTTAGTTGCGAAGCCTTTAAGCTCCCGACCATGACCTAAAGTAAGGAAAGCAGTGAGCGTTAGGAGGCAATCGTTGAGAGGCGACTTGAGGAGAGTGTCTGAGCGAGAGAATGGCGCGTTTGCTGAGAATGGGTATGGGTTAGTCTAAACACTAGAAATTAAAAATAAAGAAATAGAAAATAGTTTATTTAATTTTTTCAATTAATCTCTCTAAATCTTTACATTAATAACACAAAATGATTGCGTTTATCCTAGTAAGGGAAGGGAAAACGTATTCGATCTCGCTATGGGCACGAGTGGGGCGGTCGGGTTTGCTACAATGCCTTAACGACCACACGGTGTGTTCTGTGGTCAACAACGTGACCCAAGTGGACACAGACATCGTGTCCAACGAGTCAGACGACCTTTTTGTTTGTGAGTGGGAGGCCAATGCACGTAGCAACATCAAAGCAAGCGATCCGTCGCATCGTCGGTACGGTTGTCCTGGGTGCTTTAGGTAGCCTGATGGTGAGTGCGGCTTGGGCGACGACCACGATACCTCAGGCCTTACTGCACACCTCGACGCCCTTGGTGCAGGCAGAGTGGGGGGCACTGATCGATCAGAATCCCAAGAACGAACAGCTCGCGAGCGAAATTACGAGTGCCATTGAGACGATACGTAAGACCTACGAACTGGCCCAGCAGTACCAGAAGATCATGGCGTTACGGAAGTTCTTGACGCCCTATCAGGAAAAAGGCTGGACGGTGAAGGGGGTTGTGCTGGAGATGATACGGGCACACCGTCAAGATCGCTCCGTCATGACGCCCCGCTTTGGTGGTACGCGCTTAGCCATTGATGAAACGACGGGCGAGCGATTTTTGGTGAAACCGCTGGGTCGTGAAGCGTGGCGCTTCACGGGGGAACCCGTGGTGATACCGAACGATCGGGTTCTCAAAACCCAATTTCCCAGTGTGAAAGAGATCCTTGAAAAAGAGCGCATCGAGTCGTTCCCTGGACTCTCGATTCGCCACCGGTTCCAATAAAAAAGCCTTGGCGTCCTGACCAAGGCTTTCTTAGTAAGGGGCCTCTCGTGGTGAGAGGGCCCTCATGCTTATTGAGGTGGCTTACTTACGGAAGGCCGCTTCTAAGTTCGGCACCACCTGCTTTTTACGGCTCATCACGCCGTCCAACCAGAGCGGTTCACCTTCGTAGGTTTTGCCCCAAGCCGAGGCAACGCGCTGAGGATCATCAGAGACCATCAACAACTGGGAACCTTCCTTCATGATGTCCGTTAAGAGAAGGAGGGCAGAGTGGCGACCTTCTTCACTCTTCACTTTGGCTAATTCGGCCATCAAGTCGTCCTTGATATCGTCGACCAAGTCGAGGCTGATGAGTTCGAGCTGACCCACGCCCACCTTGCAACCATTCATGTTGAAGTCTTTGTAGTCACGGAAAATCAAGGAGCGCGGCGTGCAACCCTTCACGGCCGACTTCGCCGTGAATAATTCACGACCCAAGGCTTCGATATCATCGATACCGGCAATCTTGGCCAATTCATGGGCCACTTCGATATCGGTCGGGGTGCAGGTCGGGCTCTTGAAAATCACCGTATCCGACAAGATTGCGCAGAGCATAGCGCCCGCGATATTGGCCGGGATTTCAAAACCCATGTAGTCGTACATGCGCTTCAAAATGGTGTTCGTGCAACCCACGGTCCAAATGATGCACTCCACGGGCGAGGTGCTCGTCACATCGCCTAATTTGTGGTGGTCCACAATGCCTTTGAGGTTGCATTCTTTGAAGTCATCCGGGGCCTGGTTCAGGTCCGAATAGTCAACCAAATACACGTCACGACCCGCGACGGAATGCACCACTTCTGGGGCCTTCAAGCCAAAACGTTCAAGAATAAACTGGGTTTCTGGAGCGGGTTCGCCTTGGGCTGCCGCGACCACGTCTAAACCGCGTTGCTGATAGAGATACGTACAGCTGATAGCGGAAACAATACTGTCAGAGTCAGGGTTCTTATGACCGAGTACAAGTGCGGACACGATGTCGTCCTCTTTAATAAAAATGTTTAAACAATGTGTTCTCAATGCGGACAGTGTCGACCGTCCTGCGAGACGCTCACCAATAGTAAAACACCCGTCACACGACGAATCACTGATCAAAACGTGTTTCGTGGGGACTCGTGTCGGTGTAGCAAGCTATCCGAACATTCTAACGAAAATCCCTTCACTTAGCACGTAAGCACGCGAGTTCTCTAGAGGATGGCCGATTCGAGTTCCCTTGATCCTTCTCGCACAAGCCAAAAGACGATCTAAGAGAAAATGCCTAGATTTAATTAATAAGTGCTATCTATTTAATTGGTTTATTGTTCCTAATTGTCGACAATAAAAAGCGGCTTTAATTTCTTGATATTAAAAAGGACATTTGATAAACTTCGTGTCAGTAGGGATATAGCGCTATCCGTATAAAAAATTTCACACAATTAAGTTTACTAATTCACTATTGTTTATCGAAATTTGATACAGCTGCTGTATAGGAAGAGAGATAATATTCATGTGTTATAGAAATTAACTATACTAATTACTCTACCAATTTCCACCAATCAAAATTGAAAAGCTT